>CAZZIQ010000140.1:0-1528 GCA_964654355.1 uncultured Piscirickettsiaceae bacterium | reverse complement strand
AAAACAGGCTTTCCAGCAGCGCCAAGTCCCCGGCCCCGCGCCGAGTGATGTGCGGCTCGCCATCAACGAAGTCGATCACGGTGGTCGGCTCGAGCGGACAGGCGCCGCCGTCGATCACAAGATCAAGTGCATGCTCGAGGTCTTCGCGGATTTCCCAAGCGATGTTGCGCGGCATATCTTCACCCGGCAGCTGCAAGGTGCTGCTCAGGATTGGTTCGCCGAGTTGCGCCATGAGTGCGTGCGCGATGTTGTGATTCGGCACACGCAAGCCAATGGTCTGGCGTTTGGGGTGTTGCAGGCGCCGCGGCACTTCGCGCGTTGCTGGCAAGATGAAGGTGTAGGGGCCGGGCGTTAAGCGCTTCAATAAGCGAAACGCAGTGTTGTCGACCTTGGCATACACACCCAGCTCGGAGAGGTCGGGACACATCAATGTGAAATGGTGACTCTCGTCGACGCCGCGAATGCGACGAATCCGCTCCATCGCGCTCTTGTCGCCAATGTGGCAACCCAGCGCATAGCTCGAATCAGTTGGATAGGCGATCACACCCCCCTGCTGCAAGATGCGCACGGCCTGATCAATCAGGCGTGTTTGTGGATTATCCGGGTGGATCTCGAAATACTGGCTCATGGAAACTCGTGTAGAAGACTAGGCCGCAAGTGAGGCCGGGAGATTGCTCCAGCCTTCCCAGATCGGCGTGCAGTCTTTCGGAAGATGACCGATCTTGCCGAGCTGCGCCCATGCTGCAGGGTCATGAAAATCAGAACCCACCGATGCCTTAAGCTTTTCTTTGTGCGAAAGACGATGAATCTGCGCAACTTCATTCGGGCCATGACTGCCACTGATCACCTCAATCCCTTCACCGCCCACGGAACGAAACGCCTGAGTGAGCCGAGTGAGCTTGGCAAAGGTCATGCGATACCGACCCGGATGCGCAATCACCGCTTGACCACCGGCGGCACGAATCCAATCCACCGCATCACCGATCTGGGTCCAATCGGACTTCACCGCACCCGGTCGCCCACTCTTGAGCCAACGCTTAAAGGCATCGCCAAAATCTTTGGCATGCCCCGCTTCAACCAGATAACGTGCGGCATGAGTACGACTCAAGATCTTGCCTTGTGCGAGCTTTTGCATGCCCTCAAAAACACCCGGGATTCCGGCGCGCGCCAACTTATCCGCCATTTCGGCGGCACGACGATTGCGTCGTTCACGCAGCTGGGTCAGTCCCGCTTGCAGCATGGAGTGCGCTGGATCGACATCAAGCCCAATGATGTGAATGGTCTGCGCCTGCCAGGTGGTAGAAATTTCCACACCAGGAATAAGGCGAATACCGTGCTGATGTGCGGCCTGCTGCGCTTCAGCAATGCCATCCAAGACATCGTGATCCGTGAGCGCCAACACCTCAACACCCGCAGCCGCTGCGCGTGCAACAACTTCCGCGGGCGAGAGAACACCATCGGAATAAAACGAGTGACTGTGTAAATCGATCGGAGACATGCGGACAAATGAACTCGCCTGTGTAGAATC
>CAZZIQ010000139.1:0-1625 GCA_964654355.1 uncultured Piscirickettsiaceae bacterium | reverse complement strand
AAATCACAGTACGGGCATTTGCGCACACACCAAGGCAGGTGCACATACAACGCCAGCGGCGGCATCGCAGAAAATTGGAACATGGCCAACGTATTTCAACATCACCACTGATAACGCACAGCCATTTGCGCGGTCAGCTCACGCAAGGCCATACCACGATGACTGAGCCGATTCTTTTCTTCGGACGGCAACTCCGCCGATGCGCACTGCTGACTCGGCACCCAAAACAAGGGGTCATAGCCAAAGCCACCGGTGCCGCGTGCATGCTCCAGAATGCGGCCTTCCCAAAAACCTTGCGCAATCAGCGGGGTCGGATCTTCTGCATGTTCGAGATACACAATGACAGAAACAAAGCGCGCGCCGCGCTCGGCCTCGGGCGTGTCATGTAACGCCGCGAGCAACTTGGCATTGTTAGAAGCGTCGTCCGCAGCATCCCCCGCATAGCGCGCGGAATAAATTCCAGGCGCGCCGTTCAGCGCATCCACTTCCAGTCCGGAATCATCGGCAACCGCAGGCAAGCCCGTCACTTCTGCTGCATGCCGCGCCTTGATGAGTGCGTTCTCAACAAACGTCAGCCCCGTCTCCGGAACCTCATGCACGCCCAGAGAATTTTGTGGCAACACCTCAATGGAATGATCAGCAAGCATCGCAGAGAGCTCGCGCACCTTGCCGGCATTGCCTGTGGCGAGAACGATTCGTTTCGGTGTCGTGCGCATACTGAATCCTTATTTCCGTACTGCGGTTTGGTGTTCGATCAATTCACCAATGCCTTTCTTCGCTAAACCTAACATCGCTTGCAGTTCATCGGCTGAGAACGGATGGCCTTCGGCGGTGCCTTGCACTTCAATGAAAGCGCCCTCGCCATTCATCACCACATTCATATCGGTTTCGGCGGTGCAATCTTCGGCATAGTCGAGATCCAGTACCGGCACGCCATTCGAGATACCTACCGAGACCGATGCGATTTGTGCGGTGAGCGGATTGCTGGTCAACAGCCCCTTCTCACGCATCCAATCCAGCGCATCCGCCAAGGCAACAAAGCCCCCAGTGATGGATGCGGTACGGGTGCCGCCATCGGCTTGGATCACATCACAGTCGATGGTGACCACGCGCTCGCCCAACGCCTTGAGGTCAACTGCCGCACGCAGGGATCGTCCAATCAGGCGCTGAATCTCTTGGGTTCGTCCGCCTTGTTTGCCACGCGCCGCTTCACGCGCCATACGCTCACTGGTCGAACGCGGCAACATCCCATATTCCGCCGTAACCCAACCACGGCCCTGGCCGCGCAGCCAACCCGGCACGCGCTCTTCCACTGATGCCGTGCACAACACACGGGTATCCCCGAACTCGACCAAAACCGAGCCTTCAGCATGGCGGGTGTAGTTGCGGGTGATACGAATTTCACGCATTTGATCAGGCTGACGCCCACTCGGACGGCTAGGAGAAAGACTCATGCAGGGCTCCTCAAGGTATGATGGTCGCTGTTTCGAGAGCGCAGAGTACGGAATCCTGACCATGATTCAAAGCATGACCGCGTTTGCCCGCAGCGAGCGAGATACATCCGCGGGCCGCCTGACCTGGGAAATTCGCAGCGTCAACAATCGTTTTCTCGATGTATCCCTACG
>CAZZIQ010000138.1:0-1661 GCA_964654355.1 uncultured Piscirickettsiaceae bacterium | reverse complement strand
AGACGCTGAAAGAAACCCTGCGTGACGATGTGCGCATCACCAACAAAGATCCGCGGATCACTAATCCAGACTCTCCCTATCCAGGCATCCGTGCTTATGTTGAGCCACGTGTGCCACGTGCACCGGAAACGCCTCTCGGCATGGGTTGGAATGCGGAAGATGCCTTAGCGCTTGAGCCGCAATCTTCTTGGAATTATTCGATTGATCCACTCGATGCGCGGGCGACTTTGGAATCACGCACGATGCGCTATGGAACGCGCGCCGATCGCGCTGAGTTGTTCATGGGTGATCGTGATGGCGATTGGACCACGACGTTGGACCTTGAAGACCAACAGCTGCGTTTCGGTCTGAGTTTCTAGTTCATTTCCTCTGGCCAGCGTTTTATTGCGCTTGATAGATGGCCACTAATTTCTCTGCAAGTGCCTGATCTGACCATTGCAATGCGTGTGGCCTGCCGCGCGCGGCGATTTCTGCGCGCTGTTGTGGATCGGACAGGGCTTGGTCAATACGAGCAGCAAAGCCGCTGAGTTCATCTGGTGCAATATAGGCGCCGTGGCCTTCGCAGAGTAGATCTTGTGTTCCCATCTCCGCAAGTGCGACAACTGCGGTTCCTTGTGCCATGGCTTCTAGCAAAACCAAGCCCTGGGTTTCGGTTTTGGATGCAAAGACGAAGAGATCTGCTGCGGCATAACAAGCCGGCAGTTCATGCTGCCGATCCAAATAGCCAATAAAGCGTACGTGTGCTGTCAGTCCCAGTTGTTGCGCTTGGTGGCGTAAGCTGGCTTCAGCGGGGCCTTCCCCAGTGATCAGGAGCAAGATCTCAGGATGCTTTGCTTTTACCAGCGCGAGCGCTTCTAGCAAGAAGGCGATGTTTTTTTCATGTGCGACGCGACCGACATGTAATAACACGGGTTGTTCTGCGGGGATGTTGTAGGCCTTGCGGAAGGATGCGCCATCGCTTTGAACGAATGCGGCTGGCGGCAAGCCGGTCGGTAGAACATGCAAGGGCGTGTCGATGCCATACGTGCGTAAACGTTGTTGCATGGCCGAGGATGGCACGATCAATGCATCAACGGCGCGGCCCTGGCTGCGCGAGAAATGACGCGCGAGGAGGCGGGTCAGCGCAGCTGGCGCCAGTGGCACATAGTGATGTAAGTATTCTTCAAAAAAGGTGTGATAGCTTTCGATCAGTGGTTTGTTCCAACGCCGCGCGATGCGGGCTGCAAAGTAGTGAGCTACGAACGGAGTTTCGGCATGAAGCAGGTCAAACTGGGCCGGGTCTTGTTTGGCTGCCCAAGCCTGCAGTGCTGACCAACGCAGGAAGCGGTCCTCGGGGTCGTTGATTACCCTGCGCGCAGCAATCCGAACCACATCCGGATCATCGGGGTGTTTCGGTGGGGTTCCGTAATCGGGGCAGATTAGAGTGACGCGGTGCCCGAGTGCTTGCAGTGACTCACGAAAGGTTTGGATCGAGGTTGAGACCCCATTGATACGGGGAAAATAGACATCGGTCAGGTAGAGTATGTGCACATCTCAAGTGTGCGACAGTTTGATTGCAATTCGATGACAGTCGCTTTAACCGCGGACACTGGGCGAGGGAACGGGTGGAAAACGAATACGAGATTTTGAAGAAAGAAGTCGGCTTTGATGGGTTCTTTAAG
>CAZZIQ010000137.1:0-1865 GCA_964654355.1 uncultured Piscirickettsiaceae bacterium | reverse complement strand
TGCGCAATTCGCCGGTGCCGATTGGTACCGTGCCGCTGTATCAGGCATTGGAGAAGGTCAACGGCATCGCCGAGGATCTGACTTGGGAAATGTACCGCGATACCCTGATTGAGCAGGCCGAGCAGGGTGTGGATTACTTCACGATTCATGCGGGTATTCGCCTCGCGCACATTCACCTAACCGCTGATCGCGTGACCGGCATCGTTTCGCGTGGGGGCTCGATCATGGCGAAGTGGTGTCTGGCGCATCACACGGAAAGCTTCCTCTACACGCACTTCGAAGAGATCTGCGAAATCATGAAGGCCTATGACGTGTCGTTCTCGCTCGGCGATGGTCTGCGTCCGGGCTCGATCGCGGACGCCAACGATGCAGCGCAGTTTGCCGAGCTGGACACCCTCGGTGAGTTGACTGAGATCGCGTGGAAGCACGATGTGCAGGTCATGATTGAAGGCCCGGGGCATGTGCCGCAGCACATGGTGAAAGAGAACGTCGAACGTCAGCTCAAGGTCTGTCATGAAGCGCCGTTTTATACGCTGGGCCCACTGGTGACGGACATCTCACCGGGCTATGACCACCTGTCGTCCGCGATCGGCGCCGCCAATATTGGTTGGTATGGCACCGCCATGCTCTGCTACGTCACGCCGAAGGAACATCTCGGGCTGCCGGACAAAGAAGATGTGCGTCGCGGTATCGTCGCCTACAAGGTTGCTGCGCATGCCTCCGATTTGGCCAAAGGTTTCCCGGGCGCGCAGTTGCGCGACAACGCCATGAGCAAGGCGCGCTTTGAGTTCCGTTGGGAGGACCAGTTCAATCTCGGCCTCGATCCGGACCGGGCGCGCGAGTACCACGATGCGACCCTGCCAAAGGAGTCAATGAAGAGCGCGCATTTCTGCTCGATGTGTGGGCCCAAATTCTGCTCGATGAAGATCACCCAGGAATTGCGCGATCTGGCACGGGATTCTGGGAAAGAGCTGCAAGCAGTCGCAGCCGAGGGTTTAACCAAGCAGGCTGAGGAATTCCGCGCCAGCGGCGCGCAGGTGTATCACCGGCAGTAATGTGCTCCCACGTTATCCACAGCTTCTAAACACTACATCTGGTATTAAGAAGTCATAATAGACCCCATATGTTGGGGTTGGGCGGCATTTTTGCGTTGCAATCAGCGTTCGCTTCGCTAGACTTGTCACCGCGGTCTGGGAAAGTCTCAGGTCGTCGCAGAATCCCTGTCGGAAAAGGATTTTCGGCAGATTCTGTGGCCGAAATCGGCAGCAAGACCGAGCCGGCACCCACATCCAACCCTTACAACTTGAAGACAAAGGAGTGACTTCCCATGGCGGATCTGTTTTCCGATGCTTGGATGCAAAAATTCATGCAGGAATGGAATGATGAACCTGAGCTGTCCGGTGCCCTCGCTGAGATCGGCTTCAACTCAACCATTGCCTATGGTGTTGAGGGCGAAACGGCCCCGCGCGGTTTCATCAAGGTTGAAAATGGCAAGGTTGCTGAAGCCGGTAGCTACGGCGGCAGCGACGTGAACTGGGACATGCGTGCCAGTGAAGACAGCTGGAACAAGTGGATCAGCAGCGGCATTGGTATGACCAAGCTCGGTCTCGCGGCCGCTTCCGGTAAGCTGAAGTTCAAGACTGGCGACTATGGCGCCATGCTGAAAAATCCGAAAATGGCAGCACCGTTCATCAAAAGCTTTGATGTAATGGGCCGCGTTTAAGGGATCGGCCCGGCTCCGTAAGGGGCTGGGCTTGATTTGATGAATTCAACGATGTTTGACTGATCTGACGTAACACCAATAAGGCCGTTTCTATGCTCCGCTTCAATTCCAAGATTTCCTGGCTCACTGCAGCAGCAGCGGG
>CAZZIQ010000136.1:0-1938 GCA_964654355.1 uncultured Piscirickettsiaceae bacterium | reverse complement strand
AAGCACACACTCGAGTGGGCGTTGGGCTGGCCAACGCGGACGCCCACGTTACTACCGTCATTTCGGTCATGCAAGTTTTTTATGCCTATGATTCAAAGGCTTATAAGCACCTACTAATAAACTTTTATCCACTCTTTTTGAGACTTTCACGAGATGATCCCCGCGTGCTGGCAGCACGGCTTCAGCTTGGCTATGCTCCAACCCCATCGTTATTCCACCATTCGTTTGAGAAATGCCCATGACGCAGATCGTAATCGTCGGCTCTGGCTTTGCCGGCCTGACCAGTGTTCGAGAGCTCCGTAAAAACGGCTATTCCGGTCCAATTACCCTGGTTTCGCCGCAAGCGCGGTTTGACTACTACCCGAGCTCGATCTGGATTCCCTCCGGACTACGCCGGGTCCAAGACCTGCAACTGCCACTGGCCAACTTCTTTCAACGGCAAGATGTCACCCACAAAGCCGCGCACGCCACTGGCCTCGATCTTGAGCGCCGGGTTTTGCACACCGACGAAGGCGAAGTCGCGTTTGACGCTTTAATTATTGCCAGCGGTGGACGCTACTTACAAAAGCTGCCAGGCATCACCGACCACGCCCTGATTCCTTGCGCCAGTGTCGAAACCGGCGAACAGCTGCGCCAGCGTCTCGAAGCGATGGACGGCGGCACGCTGGCCTTTGGCTTCGCCACCAATCCGAATGAGCCGGGCGCGATGCGCGGCGGCCCGGTGTTTGAGTTCTTGTTCGGCACCGACACCTTATTAAGACGCCAAGGCCGTCGCGATCGGTTCGAGCTGATGTTCTTCAGCCCGGCCGCTGAACCCGGTAAACGCCTCGGTGGCAAGGCGGTTGAAGGCCTGCTGCGAGAAATGAAAAAACGCGGCATCGGCACCCACCTTGGCCACAAGCTCAAAGCCTTCACCGGTCATTCGGTCGAAACCGAAGGTGGCGAATTCAAAGCGGATCTGGTGATGTTCATGCCCGGCATGACCGGACCTGCCTTTATCCAAGAATCCGGCCTACCGTTGTCGCCCGGCGGATTCGTTCAAGCCGGCGCCGATGGTCGCGTGCCGGGTCAGGACAAGATCTATGTTGCCGGGGATGCGGGCAGCTTCCCGGGGCCGGACTGGATGCCGAAGCAAGCGCACATGGCCGACCTGCAAGCCGCAGCGGTCGCAAAAAACCTCATCGCCGATCTCAATGGCAAAACCGAGCAACACGGCTTCAAAACCGAACTCGTGTGCATTGTTGATTCACTCGACAGCGGTACGCTGGTCTACCGCGACATGAAACGTGCGCGCCTATTCAAAGCACCGTTCATGCACCACCTCAAACGCCTGTTTGAGTGGCTGTATCTGCGCAACTATCGCTAGTCAACGCCACAGATCAAAAATCTTGGGCAATAAAAAAGCGGAGCTGTAGCTCCGCTTTTTTTCGGCACGGACAGAACCTAGTTGTTCTGCGCGCCCTGATCAATCCACGCCTTCAACAACGCGATGTCTTCATCCGCAAGTTTCATCTCATTATGCGGCATGCGAATTTCTTCCGCCGTGAGGTGAGCGATCTGACGATACAGCGTGCTGCTGACCGCGGAGCCCGCGACGATCACCGGGCCGTTGTTGGTGCCCTTCATCAACGACTCGTGGGTGCGCATGTTCAGGCCCGTCTTCTGTTCGCCCTTGCCGCCTTCAAGGTGACACTTGAAGCAGTTCTTGGCCAACATTGGCAGGACCTCGTCCTTGAAACTCACCGTACGCGTCGATGGATCATCGCTCTGCGAGGAGCAACCGCTCAGGCCCGCAACTGCAATCGCGGAACCGAACAGCATGGAGAGCATCGTGGTACGAGAAGCGAAACGATTCATTTCTAACATCCTTCTACGTCGGCGCGCGGCGCCGGTCCAATGAAAAACAGCGGCGTCCTGCCGCTGAAAACCCGCGCATTA
>CAZZIQ010000135.1:0-2011 GCA_964654355.1 uncultured Piscirickettsiaceae bacterium | reverse complement strand
ACCCGAGAGTCCGGGTCTGGCTGGGGAAGCTTTCTTGGAGAATCCGCTGGTGGTGGTGGCTTCGGCAGAGCACCCCTTATTGAAGCGGCGTGACCCTCTCAATCCAGAAGAGCTGCGTGGACAGACCTTCGTGGTGCGTGAGCAAGGCTCGGGCACGCGGACTGCAATGGAGCGCTTCTTCGCCGAGCATGGCATCTCCTTGGAAACGCCGATGGAGTTCACCAGTAACGAGGCAATCAAACATGCGGTGGAAGCCGGCCTTGGGCTGGGCTTGGTATCACGCCATACGTTGCGTAATGAGTTGGAGTTGGGGGTGTTGAAAATCCTGCCGGTGGAAGGCATGCCGCTTAAGCGCAGTTGGTATTTGGTACGTCGCGCGGATCGGCCGCTTTCCCGCGTCGCGGCCTCATTCCGCGAATTTGTTTTGAAGTACGCCGACGAGGTCGCGTGTCAGGCCGATCCGGCATCCAATACGCGCAAGCGCGCCAGCAAGTCAGAAACAAAGTCCTCCGAAACTTCAGCCGCATCTTCCGCCAAGCGTAAGAAAGCTGCGGTGGCTGAGCCGGTTTCGGTGTAGCGCGCAAGATCCGCTGCGAGCGTTTCGGCATTCTGGATTGCGCGCGGGTCGTCGATCGCGCCGCCATTCACAATCAAGCCGGCGATCTTGAGCTCGCGCGCCACCGCGCTTTGCAAGACCATGCGTCCTTGATTGATCGCGCCTAAGCGTTCATGCACAACGAGTAATATTGGTGCGTTCAGCGCCGCTGCAAAGTCGGCGTTATCACCGTCTTTGGTTAAGGGCGACAGCAAGCCACCCGCGCCTTCGATTAGCAAAAGATTCGCATCGGAGTCGATGGCGTCCAATAGCATGGACTGTGTGAGCTTTTGTCCCTCGGCGTCAGCTGCAAAAACCGGCGCGAGTGGCGCTGCGTAGCGGTAGCGACACACCTGATCCAAGGCCTCACCGCTTGCATACGCTAGCTGTGCGGCATCACTAGTTGAGGGGTCTTGCGCATTCCAGCCGCTTTCAACCGGCTTGCGCGCAGCAACCGTCATTCCACTGCGTTGTAGTGCGGTGAGTAAGCGGGTGGCGACAAAGGTTTTGCCCGCGTCGGTATCATTCGCGGTGAGGAAAAGTCGCAGCATCGAAGTAGGGAAGAGGGTTTACGCCGTCAGTAGGCGTTGCGCTTCTTGGTACTTCTCAAGCGTGCGTTGTACAACCTCATCTGGCAGGGTCGGTGCAGGTGGAGTTTTATTCCAGGCTTGGGATTCAAGCCAATCACGTACGAACTGTTTATCGAAGCTAGGCGGGTTCTCACCCATGCGGTATTCGCTGGCGGGCCAGAAGCGAGATGAATCGGGTGTGAGCACTTCATCGATTAGGGTTAACTTGCCATAGGCATCCACACCGAACTCAAACTTGGTATCGGCAATTAGAATGCTGCGACCGCGGGCATACGTTGCTGCTTTGCTATACAGCGCAATACTGGCGTCGCGAATCTCGGCCGCACGTTTCTCGCCAATCAGTTTTACTGTTGCGGCGAAGTCGATGTTTTCGTCATGTTCACCGACGGCTGCCTTCGAAGACGGGGTATAGATCGGTTGCGGCAATTGCTGTGCTTGCTGCAACCCGGGCGGCAAAGCAATACCGCAGACCGCGCCGGTGTTTTGATAATCCTTCCAGCCTGTACCGACTAAGTATCCCCGCACGATCGCTTCGACGGGTAATGCTTTGAGGCGCTTCACCACCATCGCTCGGCCTTGAATCTTTGCCCGTTCGGCGGCATCGGGAACGGCTTGTTCCAGCGTCATTTCAGAGAGCTGGTTGGGCAGAATATCCTTGAGGTAGTCGAACCAGAATAACGATACGGAGGTCAGTAGTGCGCCTTTGCCCGGAATGGCATTGGGCATGATCACGTCAAACGCGGAGATGCGATCGGTGGTCACAATCAACAGGTGATCGTCATCGACCGCATAGAGGTCGCGCACCTTGCCGCGATGCAGCAGCGGC
>CAZZIQ010000134.1:0-2026 GCA_964654355.1 uncultured Piscirickettsiaceae bacterium | reverse complement strand
CGACTGAAAACGCCACAAGACTATCGCGAGCTGGCCGAGCTCGTGGCGCAGTATCACGGTCATTACCATCGCGTAGGCGAAATGCGCGCCGACACCACGCTGAACGTATTGGAGAAGATCGATGCGTTTCGTCGCCCCGAACGTTTCGAGTTATGGATGCTCGCCTGTGAAGCGGATCAGCGTGGCCGCCCAGGCTACGAAGATCAAGACTTCTACCAAGGACCACTCTTACGCGCCTGCTATGACGCGGCGCGCAGCATCGATGTGCAAAGCGTGATTGCCGATGGCCATCAAGGCGTCGCCATTCAAGAAGAACTACATCGCCGCCGAACGGCAGCCGTTGAGAAAATCTTGCGTAACGCAAACATTGCCGCGGAACACACCGGCGCATGAAACTCTACGCTAGCGCCGCACAGGGGCTTGAAAGCCTCCTTGCCGATGAGTTGCATCAACTCGGTGCGCATCACCTACAGCCAGGCAACAGCGGCGTCACCTTTGAGGCTGATACGGCAACCACTTATCGCATCCTCTTATGGTCGCGTATAGCAAGCCGAATCTTGCTGCCCATTACGCGTATTGCCGCACCCGATTCAGATAGCTTGTATCGCAATGCCAGCGAAGTCCGTTGGGACAAACATCTGTATTCCAATCGCAGCTTCGCAATTGAAGTCAGCAGTCATCGTGCCGCAATCACCCATAGTCAACATGCGGCACTGCGCCTGAAAGATGCCATCGTCGATCAATTCCGCGATCGCTTTGGAGAACGACCGGATGTGGATTTAGATCGCCCCGATCTGCGTATTCATTTGTGGCTACGCGGTGATCGCGCACAACTCGCACTCGACTTGTCTGGTCCCCTTTCCAAACGCGGCTATCGCACACACAGCGTAGAAGCTCCGTTGCGCGAAACTTTGGCCGCGGGATTACTCATGCATGCTGACTGGCCTGGCATTGCACAACAGGGCGGCGGCTTGTTCGATCCGATGTGTGGCTCAGGAACACTCCTGATCGAAGGCGCTTGGATGGCGGGTGATGTTGCACCCGGATTGTTGCGCAATCGCTTTGGATCGCCGGGCTGGAAACGATTGGATAAAGCGCTATGGCAGAAGATAGTTGATGAAGCCTCTGAACGCCGCAGCCTTGGCCTACAAAACTTACCGCCGATCGTCGGGCGCGACCAAGATCCGCGCGCCATCGAAGCCGCTCGCCAAAACATCCGAGCCGCGGGCCTCGAACAACAGATTCAACTCGAAGTCGCCAACTTGTCGGTTGCTATCCCCGAACCGCTGCATGCACTCAGCGGCTTGGTGCTCACCAACCCACCGTATGGCGAACGGCTCGGTGAACGCACTGCATTGCGCGAAGACTACGCACAACTTGGGCAGAAGATTCGCAATGAACTCCCCAACTGGAAGCTCGACTTAATTACTGCGCATCCGGAACTTGCCGATGCAATCCCTTTGACCCAAATCCAATCCTTGCAACTGCGCAATGGCCCACTCGACGCCGTCTTACTCCAGTTCGCCGCTGCAAACGATGAACCCAAAGCGGACCTCAGCAGCGAACATGCGCAGGGCTTTGCCAATCGGCTACGCAAGAATGTACGTCACCTTTCACGCTGGGCTGCACGTGAAGACATCACCTGCTGGCGCGTGTATGACGCGGACCTGCCTGACTATGCGCTGGCGATCGACCTTTATCATGACCTTGAAGGCCTGCGCTGGATTCATGCGCAGGAATATGCGCCACCCAAAACCATTGATCCGCTTATTGCGCAGCGTCGTCTCGATGAAGCCCTTCTCGTAATGCAAGACATCTTGGAGACACCACCGCAACGCATCGCACTGAAGCGGCGCGAGCGGCAGCGCGGGAAACAACAGTATGAAAAACAAGATGCAGCGTCCCGTTTCCTGATCGTGCAGGAAGAGCGCGCCAAGTTGCGTGTCAATCTCTGGGACTACCTCGATACCGGACTGTTTCTCGATCACCGCATCACCCGCGCCCGCTTCGCTGCGCGCGCGAAAGA
>CAZZIQ010000133.1:0-2043 GCA_964654355.1 uncultured Piscirickettsiaceae bacterium | reverse complement strand
CCGGTGACACGCTACCTGCAAGACCAAGGATTCGAAGTGGCCGATTTGGCAGGCGGAATTGATGCCTGGACGCGCGAGATCGATCCTTCGCTAGAAAGCTACTAAAACACTAAGGCCAGGCTCGTTCTGTCTTCTTTTTGTCTTCGGGGCCTGGCTCGCTCGAATGACATGAATCACCCGTGCAGCAATCAGCTCGTGAGGCGTGATCCGGACGGTTTTTGGGCGGCACGGGATCAAACCCACCGGCGTGCCAAGGATGACAGCGCCCAATTCGACGAAGTGCCAGCCAACTGCCTTTCACTGCGCCATATTCATTCAGCGCATCCAGCGCATACTGCGAACACGTTGGCGCAAAGCGGCAGCTGCGCCCAACATAGGGGCTAAAAATCAGCCGGTAGCCTTTCACCAACAAAATCAATAAAAACCGCATAGAAAACCTGTCTATCCATTTAATGTAGACAGCTTACTCCAAACCGCGGCCCTGCTATGCTTGTACGCTTTGTAGCCGATGCAAGTGGTCAGCTACGAAGCCCAACAAGATCACACCAATAGTCGAAAACTAGAGACAGGAGCCCCCGCATGATCGGATCGTTTCATCCCCCACAGCGCACCCTGATGGGCCCAGGTCCTTCCGATGTTTCACCGCGCGTTCTTGAAGCGCTCGGCCGCCCCACACTGGGCCATCTCGATCCTGCCTTTGTGGCCATGATGGACGAGGTCAAAGACCTTCTGCGGTACGCCTTCCGCACAGAAAACGCACTCACGATGCCGATCTCTGCTCCCGGCTCAGCAGGCATGGAGTCGGCATTTGTAAACTTAGTCCAGCCCGGCGATAAGGTCATCGTTTGCCAGAACGGTGTGTTCGGCGGTCGCATGAAAGAAAACGTAGAACGCACCGGTGGCACCGCAATCATGGTGCAAGACCCGTGGGGCCGCGCGGTTGATCCTGAAAAAGTGCGAGATGCCTTCAAGGCAAATCCTGACGCCAAAGTCTTGGCGTTTGTTCATGCTGAAACCTCAACCGGCGCACAGTCCGACGCTGCAACATTGTCCAAGGTCGCGCAAGAGTTTGGCGCACTGACGATTATGGACTGTGTCACTTCGCTCGCGGGCACGCCGATTGAGCTGGACACCTGGGGCATCGATGCTGCCTATTCCGGCACCCAGAAATGTCTGTCCTGCGTCCCGGGTCTGTCCCCGGTAAGCTTCAGCGAGCGCGCGTTGGATGTTGTCAAAAACCGTAAGAGCAAGGTGCAAAGCTGGTTCTTGGATCTGAATCTTGTGCTTGGTTATTGGGGCGGCAATGCCAAACGCGCTTATCACCACACTGCGCCAGTGAACTCGTTGTATGCGCTACATGAGTCTCTGGTTATGGTGCAAGAAGAAGGCCTTGAGAATGCATGGACGCGTCATCGTCATCACCACAACGCTCTTAAGGCAGGTCTTGAGGCGATGGGTCTCTCTCTCGTTGTTCCCGAAAACGAACGCCTGCCGCAACTCAATGCAGTAAGCATTCCCGAAGGCATAGATGATGCAATGGTGCGTAGCCGTCTCCTCAACGAATACCAACTCGAGATTGGTGCGGGTCTGGGCGATCTTGCCGGAAAGGTCTGGCGCATTGGCTTGATGGGGCATGCGAGTAATCAGCGCAATGTACTGTTCTGTCTGGGTGCGCTGGATGCAATCCTGGGCAACATAAAGGCACCGATTCATACCGGAGTCGCGGTAGACGCCGCACTTGCCGCGTATTCTGCGTAGATCAAACTCCTTCATTCGTCAAACACAGGGCAGTTGTAGTTCCATGGCCAAATCCACCGACACTAAGAAAGCAAGCAAGATCAAAATCAAGATCACGCCAGAGAACAAATGCAGCTTCTGCGATGACCGCTGCTGTAGCTACTACACCTCTGAAGTGGATGCGCCCCGCAGCATTGCTGACTTTGATCACCTGCTCTGGCAAATGGCGCATGCCAATACCGCGGTGTATCAGGATGATGATGGCTGGTACTTGTTGGTCTATAACCGCTGCCAGCATTTGCTGCC
>CAZZIQ010000132.1:0-2137 GCA_964654355.1 uncultured Piscirickettsiaceae bacterium | reverse complement strand
CCTTGTCACCTGTCTTGGCCGTACGCTGCGCCTTATCCAGCGCCTTGGTCACGCTCTCCAAATCCGCCAGCGCCAATTCGGTATCGATGACTTCAATATCACCAATCGGATCGACCTTGCCCGCGACATGCACCACATTGTCATCCGCAAAGCAACGCACTACATGCGCGATGGCATCGGTTTCACGAATGTTGGCGAGAAACTTATTACCCAAGCCTTCACCCTTCGACGCGCCCGCAACCAGGCCGGCGATATCGACAAACTCCATCACTGCCGGCAGCACACGTTCTGGATGCACAATCTCCGCAAGCGCCTGCAAACGCGGATCAGCCACCGGCACAACACCAACATTAGGATCAATCGTACAGAACGGGTAGTTCGCCGCTTCGATGCCTGACTTGGTCAGCGCGTTAAACAACGTCGACTTACCAACATTCGGCAGACCCACGATCCCGCATTTGAATCCCATGTTCGATCCTGTTGTTTCAATCTATTCGGTCGCAGTATGTAAACGCTGCATCGATTTTTCGAGGTTGCCTGAGAGTATCTCAGGAAGCTCTGTGATCACCGCATCGAGCCCACGGTCAATCGAGATGCGCTCATCCTGACCCGCGCGATGTAACACGTAGTCCACAACCTTTTCATTCGGATGCTGCGGTCGCCCGACCCCAATACGCACGCGATGAAATGCATTGCTGCCAAGGTGCGCGACGATGTCACGCAAACCATTGTGACCGGCATGCCCACCACCGCTCTTCAAGCGCATGACACCGACCGGCAGATCAATCTCATCATGCGCAACCAAAACCTGCTCCGGCGCGAGATTGAAATACCGCGCAACCGCGCCCACCGACTGACCGCTGTGATTCATAAAGGTGGTTGGCTTCAGCAGGCGCAAGTCACGCCCACCGATCACCACCTTGGCCAGCTCACCGTTGAACCGACTTTCCGCAGAAAAGGAAACGCCCTCGCGGGCTGCGAGGGCGTCCAATAACCAGAAACCAGCGTTGTGGCGGGTTTCGGTATAGCGTGCGCCCGGATTGCCGAGGCCAACCAGTAGCGCAATCGCCATACCGCGTGCGAACCCGCTCGCGGCGGCAGTTTAGTCTGTGACCCCGAAAGCCTTTTCAGCTTCGCGAACGTCCGAAGAGGTCATGCCGCGCGCCTTGAGCATGGTCACAACCGCCTGATCGTAGTCCTGCACATCGCCATGCGATAGCGCAACAAGCGAAACGCCTTCCGGCAACTGCAGACCAGACAAGTGAATGGTGCGGCCCATACGCATACCAGACAGGTCCACTTCGATCGCGTCTGGCAGATCCTTCGGCAAACACTTCACAACCACATCATTAGTGATCACGCTGACCGATCCACCCATCTTGATCCCCACGGATTTTTCCGCACCAACGAAATGCAGCGGCACACGCATGGTGACCGGCTGATCTTCGCTAACCCGCAAAAAGTCGACATGCATCAGCACATCCTTAGCCGGATGACGCTGCAAGTCCTTCAGCACAACGCGCTCGGCCTTACCGTCGACATCCAAGTTCAGGATGTGCGAGTAAAACGCATCATTTTCCAGATCATGCATCAGTTCATCATGACGAAGCTGAATCATGGATGGCTCACGGTTTGCACCGTAAACAACTCCCGGCACTTGGCCGGTTTTGCGCAGGCGACGCATGGCGCCCTTGCCCAGGTCGCCGCGGCTTGCGGCCTTGAGTTCAAAGCTGGCACTCATGGCAATTCTCCAAAAAAACTCTATCAAAAAATCGTGCGCTTACGCGCGGGCGCCTCAACCAGTGAGGCCTAATCCATATACAGCGAGCTCACCGACTCGCCGGTGTGCATGCGGCGCATCGATTCGCCCAACAACTCAGCGATGCTGAGCTGACGAACCTGAGCGCACGCCTGCGCTTCTTCACTCAGTGGGATCGAGTCAGTTACCACCAACTCATCCAATACCGAGTTCGAAATATTCGAAATCGCTGGTCCGGACAACACCGCATGGGTGCAGTACGCCACAACCTTGGCCGCACCTCGCTCTTTCAGCGCTTTCGCAGCCTTACAGAGCGTGCCTGCAGTATCGACCAAGTCATCCACCAGCACACAGGTGCGTCCTTCAACATCACCAATA
>CAZZIQ010000131.1:0-2177 GCA_964654355.1 uncultured Piscirickettsiaceae bacterium | reverse complement strand
CCGGTGATGTTCGAAATGCTCAATCAGGTTTGCTATCAGGTCATTGGGCAGCACGCTGCGATCTCGGCGATGACCGCAGCCGGACAGCTTGAGCTCAATGTGATGATGCCGGCGCTGGGCTCAGCCCTGTTTGACATGATGGATTGGCTCACGAATGCGATGAACGCTGCGACCGAAAAGAATCTGCGCGGCCTGATCATTCACAAGGACCGCTGCGCGGCGTTTCTTCACGCCAGCGTTGGCCTCGCCACGCTCCTCAACACCGAAATCGGGTATATGGCTGCGGCCGAAGTTGCCAAGGAATCCGAGAAGAGCGGCAAGCCAGTCCGTGAAATCGTGGCCGAACGCAGTCTGATGGACCCAGAAAGGTTTGATGCCCTAGTCCTGCGCGCCGCACGCGATGGCGTCGTCGATTAACAACGAAACGCCAGTCTCAGCCCGCTTCCATGTTGCGGGCTTTTTCCAATACCACCGCTTCTTGTGCCTTCTTGAAGGCGTGAATTTTTTCACGCAAGGCAGGATCGGCAAGAGACAACATCTGCGCGGCAAGTAAGCCCGCATTCTTGGCGCCGTTGATCGCGACGGTTGCAACCGGCACACCCGGCGGCATTTGCACGATCGACAAGAGTGAGTCTTCGCCACTCAATGCAGAGCTCTTCACCGGCACACCAATCACGGGCAAGACGCTGATTGCGGCCACCATACCCGGCAGATGTGCCGCACCACCCGCACCAGCGACGATGACTTGAATACCGCGACCCTCGGCCTCTTTGGCATAGTCGTACAAACGCTGTGGAGTGCGGTGCGCGGAAACAATCGTCATCTCATACCCTACACCGAGGTCTTTGAGTTGATCGGCAGCTGCTTGCATGACGGGCAGGTCGGAATCACTACCCATAATGATGCCAACGCGAATGGAATCCGTTGTCTGGCCCATTACTTCGCTCCTTCAATAGAAATCAGATCGCGCACCTTAACCGCCGCAGCATGTGCTGCCTCTAGAGTATCGCGCACGACCGTTGCGTGGCCCATCTTACGATGCGGCCGCGTTTCTTGCTTGCCATAGAGATGCACGCAGGCCCCTTCTATCGCTAGCGCCTTTTCTAAACCTTGATACACCGGCACACCAGCATGCTCCGGCTCACCGAGCAGGTTCACCATTGCCGCAGGTGAGTGCTGCGTGGTCGCCCCCAAGGGGAGCCCCAGAATTGCGCGCGCATGCTGCTCAAATTGATCAGTCACGCAAGCATCCAGCGTGTGATGGCCGGAGTTGTGCGTGCGTGGGGCAATTTCGTTAATCAGCAGTTCTCCCGCCTCGGTTAAAAACAACTCAACCCCAAAAATACCAACGCCGTCCAGTGCTTCAACAGCGCGTTGCGCAAGAGCCCTCGCCTCATCTGTTTGTTTTAAAGTGATGCGCGCGGGTGCCAACAAAACATCCAGCATGTTTTGTTCCGCATGGAATTGCATCTCAACCGGCGGATACACCGCCATCTCGCCATGTACATTGCGCGCCACCATCACCCCAATTTCGAGCGCATTGGGCACAAAGCGCTCAATCAAAGAGGGAACCGGTAAATACGACGCAAACTGCTCCGCATGCTCGAGAACAGCCACACCGCGGCCGTCATAACCGCCTTGCAGCGCCTTTTGCACAAGGGGATAACCAAACATCGCGAACGCCTTCGCGTTCGGCGAAGGCGTCTCGATGAAATCAGGGGTCGGTAGCCCTGCATCACGCAGAAACTGCTTTTGCAGCAACTTGTTTTGCAGCAGGCGCAAAACACGTGGTGCAGGATGGACTGCGGCATGAGCCTGTTCTAAGGCATGCAATGCAGTCGGATCTACATTCTCGATTTCGAAACTGACAACATCGCAGCGTGATGCCAATGCGATGAGATTGGCCGAATCATGCACGCTACCAAGGATTTGCTCGGCAGCAATCGAAGCCGGACAGTTCGGCTCAGGATCCAGAACAAGGGTCTTGCAACCTAAGCGCGCTGCAGCTAACGCAAACATACGCCCGAGCTGGCCCCCACCCACGAGTCCAATCGTGGCACCTGAAAATCCGCGCTGTTCGGAACTGTGCTTCATTCGCTCACCGCGATGAACTTGCGCTCACCTTCCCCGGAAAAAGCGGCGAATCATACGGAAAAGCGCGGAAACTGGCTATCTCC
>CAZZIQ010000130.1:0-2265 GCA_964654355.1 uncultured Piscirickettsiaceae bacterium | reverse complement strand
TGCTTGCCGCGCTCGCGGCGCACATCAGTGTGAACGTGCTGAATGAATATTCTGATTTTCACACGGGCGTTGATGCGCATACCCAGCGCACCCCCTTCAGCGGTGGCAGTGGTGCTCTGCAACGTTTTCCTGAATCTGCGAATGTGGTGCGCTACTTTGCATGGGGCGCACTCGCATTGGTTGTGGTGCTTGGGTTTTACTTCGTTGCGGTGCGTGGCGATTGGCCGTTGCTGTTGTTGGGCATCCTTGGTTTGGCAATCGTCTGGAATTACACGCCGCGCCTGAATCACCATCCTTGGTTGTGTCTGATCGCGCCGGGTCTTGGGATCGGCGTGGTGATGGTGTGGGGCAGCGAGCTCGCGCTGTCTGGCAATCTGTCCCACGCCGGTATGGTTGCGGGGCTGGTCTCGTTTTTCTTGGTGAACAACTTACTGTTGTTGAATCAGCTGCCAGATGTTGCGGCCGATCAGCGAGCCGGGCGCCGTACCTTCCCGATTGTGTATGGTGCGCAGCGCAGTATCCAAATGGCGGCTGTGTTTTTTGGCCTGCTGATTGCGGTGATACTCACCGGGATCTGCAACGATGTCTTGCCGCGCTTGAGTTGGATTTCTTTATTGCCATTGCTGTGGCTGCCGGTGCTGTTGCATGGCTTGGTGCAGCATGCAGCCCAGCCGCGACAACTGGTGACCTACCTCGGTCTGAATGTGATCCTCACCCTCTCCGTGCCGATTTTGCTCGGAATCGCTTTTTTGCTGCGCTAACGTGCTGTTTTTATGTGGGCCGCGCCTAGGACTCGGCGGCCTCGGCCTGTAGAATGCGCCGCTGGTCCCCGCATTTGTTCCCCGCGACGAGAGGTCGTAAATCCCGCCAGGCCCGGAAGGGAGCAACGGTAGCGATTGCATCGGGCGCCGGGGCTCACGGGTGCGGGGGCCTTCTTTATTTCACCAACACGCATGGATCTTTTCGATGTCTGACGTACGCAAGGTTGTGCTCGCTTATTCTGGCGGCCTCGATACCTCGATCATTTTGAAGTGGCTGCAAGACACCTACGGTTGTGAGGTGGTCACCTTTACCGCGGACATTGGACAAGGCGAAGAAGTTGAACCTGCACGCGCCAAGGCGCAGGCCATGGGTGTGAAGGAGATCTTCATTGAAGATCTACGTGAAGAGTTTGTGCGCGACTATGTCTTTCCGATGTTCCGCGCCAACACGATTTATGAAGGCGAGTACCTGCTCGGCACATCGATCGCGCGTCCCTTGATTGCCAAGCGTCTGGTTGAAATTGCCAAGGCAACGGGCGCCGATGCGATTTCCCATGGCGCAACCGGGAAGGGCAACGACCAGGTGCGTTTCGAATTGGGCGCGTATGCCTTGATGCCAGATGTGAAGGTGATTGCACCGTGGCGCATCTGGGATCTCACCTCACGTGAGAAGTTGATGGCCTACGCGGAAGAGCACAAGATCCCGGTCGATTTTGCCAAGAAAGGCAAGAAGTCGCCGTATTCGATGGATGCCAATTTGCTGCACATCTCTTACGAAGGCGACATCTTGGAAGATCCGTGGGTTGAAGCCGAAGAAGACATGTGGCGTTGGTCAGTGTCACCCGAAGCCGCACCGAATGAGCCGACCTATCTCGAGATTGAGTTCAAGCAAGGCGATGCCATTGCGATTGATGGCAAGGCCATGAGCCCGGCCACATTGCTCGAAACCCTGAATAAGATCGGCGGCGCGAATGGGATCGGTCGCTCCGATATCGTTGAAAACCGTTATGTCGGCATGAAGTCACGCGGTTGTTATGAAACGCCGGGCGGCACCATTTTGCTCAAGGCACATCGTGCGATGGAATCGCTGACCTTGGATCGTGAATCGGCGCACCAGAAAGATGCGTTGATGCCGCGTTATGCCGATCTCGTCTACAACGGGTATTGGTGGAGTCCGGAACGCGAGATGCTGCAAACCGCGATCGATCAAACCCAGAAGTACGTCAATGGTCATGTGCGCCTGAAGCTCTACAAGGGTGGTGTGCATGTCGTGGGCCGCAAGTCGCCGGATAGCTTGTTTGATGCGGCGGTGGCTACGTTCGAAGACGACGCTGGCGCCTACAATCAGAAAGACGCGGAAGGCTTTATTCGTTTGAATGCGCTGCGCTTGCGTACCGGGGCCAAGCGTAAGGCGCGTGAAAGCTAAACCACGCCAACTGCTGCGTCCGGATCTGCTGCTGGCTTATGGCTTTGGCAGCGGCTTGGCGCCGATGGCGCCCGGCAC
>CAZZIQ010000129.1:0-2298 GCA_964654355.1 uncultured Piscirickettsiaceae bacterium | reverse complement strand
GATGGTCAAAAGATCGAGTGCTGCCATCAGGCAGAGTGATCACCGGCATGAAAAAGGCTCCACATACGCGAGAAAGCCGGCAATTCTACAGGATCGGGAGCGCCTCGCACGTTACTCGCGGCACGCAACGGCCCCTGCTAGAGTCCACACAGCGACCCAAGAAATCTAACAAAAAGAAATCTGAGAAAAACCGCCGGAGGCTACACCCATGCGCGCAATCCTGATCTCCTTACTACTGCTCGGCAGTGCCCATGCCGCTGACCCCAGCAAAGATTTGTTCGACCTCGACAACCTCCGCGTCAAAATCGCAGCGGATCTGCCCTACCTGACGATTGAGCACAATGGCAAAGACGTCATCGTGATGCGCCGACAAGACGAACAACACACCATCGACCCACCGTTCAATCTCACCTCACGTCCATGCCCACCGTTTTGCGTGCAGCCCATCCAACTCGCGCCTGGCGTAGAAACGCTCGGTGAACTTGAATTGCTCGACTACATGCAACGCGTCAGCGTAGGTGATGGGCAAATCTTGCTCATTGACTCGCGGACACCCGATCACACCCGCAGTGGCACCATTCCGGGCTCAGTCAACATCCCCTACACACGACTCGAACCCTCACAGACTTCGAAGGCAAAGATTCGTGAACTGCTCGAAATGGAATTCGACGCACTCTACGACGAAGGGCTGTGGGACTTCTCGACTGCAAAGACACTCGTGATGTTTTGCAATGGCGCATGGTGCGGGCAATCGCCGACCAATATTCAAACGCTGCTGAAGCTCGGTTACCCGCCCAACAAACTGAAGTGGTATCGCGGCGGCATGCAAGCGTGGGAGCAGTTTGGGCTAACCACCGTACGGCCATAATCGCCCCGTTCTCTACGATCATCGCCATCGTATTCCCCGTCGCTTGACCGCAACCCTTGATCGGCGCAGACTTCGCAGCCTCATTTTGGAGAACTTTTAGAGAACTTCTGTGCTGCCCGCCCACCCCCTGCCCGGCCCCGAGAACACTCCGGATCACTGCCCGACACTGTGGCCACGGGCGATTTTGCTACTCGATATGAACGCCTTCTTTGCGTCGATCGAACAACGGGATTTTCCCCACCTACGCGACAAACCGGTCGCGGTCACCAATGGGGATCGAGGTAGCTGCATCATCACGTGTTCTTACGAAGCACGCCGCTATGGCATCAAGACCGGCATGCGTCTTCATGAAGCCAAGAGGCTGTGCCCGAATCTGATTCAACGTCCTTCGCGCCCGCATCGCTATGCCGAAACGTCTAGCCAAATCATGCATGCACTGCGAGACCGCATCTCACCCATACTCGAAGTGTTTTCAGTCGATGAAGCCTTTCTTGATGTGCGCGGAGTACAACGCCTATTTGGCAGTCCCGTACGCATCGCCATGCGCGCGCAGCGTCTTGTTCGAGAGGTTGCCGACTTACCCTGCTCAGTGGGTGTGGCCGGTGATCGCACCACGGCCAAATATGCTGCCGGTCTTTTTAAGCCAGAAGGCATCGGTGTCATCCCACCGTGGGAAGCCCGCACACGCTTAGCTGAGATTCCAGTCGACGCACTGTGCGGCATTGGCAGTCGCACCAAAGACTCGCTTGCCCGGTTACGGGTACACACCTGCGCCGACCTTGCCCGCTTACCCATTGGCGTGATGATTCGCCACTTTGGCCATCATGGCCGGCGCATGTGGCTCATGTGCCAGGGGATGGATATAGAGCCCCTCCACACCCGCGAACGTGCGCCGCAAACACTCGGCCATGGCAAGGTACTGCCGCCGAACACCACCAGCCTACAGACCCTGCGCACATTCTTTCGTCATATGAGTGAAAAGCTGGGCCTGCGCCTGCGCAAACACGAACTCGAAGCAAAGCATTACTGGATTGGCATTCGCACCGACCTCGGATGGGTCGGCGCAGAGAACGCCACGGCCTATCCCATCGCCGATGGGCGCATGATTTTCCGACTCTGCGAAGCGGTCGTGGCAGAACACTGGCAAGGACAACCGGCACATCAAGTCCAAGTTACGGCCTTGGATCCTGTCCCGCGACAACAACAAGGCGACTTATTTTCCTACGCAACGCCCACACAAAAAAAACAAGACGCACTCCACCACGTAACCGATTGCATCAACCAACGCTTTGGTGCTTTCACCCTAGCACCTGCACCGCTGCTCGCGCGAAGCGATATGCCCGATGTCATTGCACCCGCATGGAAACCGCAGGGCGTGAAAAATAGTGTGGAATCCGATTAGCTGCGAAGCATAAAAAAGCAGCCGAAGC
>CAZZIQ010000128.1:0-2345 GCA_964654355.1 uncultured Piscirickettsiaceae bacterium | reverse complement strand
GCCTATGTGGGCATGCCAATTGCCGCCACTGGATTACCGGTCGCAAAGAGCGCGTGAATGGCGAGGGTATTTTCTATCTGCAGTCTTTGCTGGAGCGGGCCGCGTAAGCGCGATTGGCCTGATTTATGCGACTGGTTTCCTTTGATGCGTTTCGCACGCTTTCGCTCAGTCAGCGCCTGCCGGTACAGCAGATTAAAGCCGATCATTTTTTGCGTTATCGCAATGAGATTACGCAAGCAGATTGGGTACTGTTTCCGCAGACTTGGCAGCTCAATGTGCTGAGTTATGCCTGGAAGAAGCATGTGTTTCCATCTCCGGTGAGCTATGACATCGGCTACGACAAGATTGAGCAGACCCGTGCGTTTCAAGCCTTGGTTCCGCAGCATGTGCCGTTGACCTTGATTCTCTCGACCAGCGAGTCCGGACAGGAAGAGGCCCTGGATATTCTCGGCCTTCCATTGGTGGTGAAAGAGCCACGCAATTCCATGGGGCGGGGTGTGCGCTTGATCGAAACCCGTAGTGAGCTCCGCACCTGGTGTGAACAACATGCGGTGTTGTATGCGCAGGAGTGGTTGTCACTGAGCGCTGAAGATGAACGCTCAGGAAATGGTGATCTGCGCATTGTTTGGGTGGGTGCTCGCGTGATCTCAGCGTATTGGCGTCGAGGCGGTACAGGGTTTCTGCACAACCTGTCGCAAGGAGGTTATGCCGACTTTTCTGGGATTCCCGAGCCGGCGTTGACGTTGGTTGCTCAGGTTGCAACGGAGCTCGGTGTCGATCATGCCGGTTTTGATGTGGCCTGGGTGAGTGGACACCCTTATCTCTTAGAAATGAATGTGCTGTTTGGCCATGACGGCTTGCAGCAGCAAGGCATCGATCTTGGCGCTGTGATTGCGGATTGGCTTCTGCGCCCTGCACGTGCGGAAAGTCAGTTGAGTCCCGCGAGCATGCCGACGTCCTCTTTTTTAACCTCTGCTGGAGCGTCTTCCGCTTATGTCTAATTCTCAAGCGCAGGCTGCGCTCGAAACCGAAGCGTCAGCATGGTGGACTCGGCCCGATCTGCACTATGCGCAAGATCATCTTGCCTTGGCTGGGCAGGATCTCGCAAAGCTGGCGCATGCCGCGGGCATACCTGCATTTTTCTATAACGCAGAGCGCGTACAAACCAAGCTCATGCAGGTGGATACGGCACTCCAATCAACCGGTCTACCGCATCGCATTTTTTATGCGATGAAGGCGAATCGTTTTGCGCCTTTGCTGGGTTTTATTCGCAGTACCGGGTTGGCCGGAATTGATGCATGCTCACCGCAAGAGTTGCAGTTCGCGCTATCTTGTGGGTTTCAAGAAAGTGATATTTCCTATACCGCGACGTCCGTCTCTAATGCCGATCTGGACGTTCTGGCTCGGCATCCAAATGTTCATATCAATCTAGACTCGCTCAGTAGTTTGCGCCGTTTGGCGGCGCGTTGCCCTGGGCGCGCGATTGGTTTGCGGGTTAATCCAGCGCAGGGCGTGAGCTATGGCGACAATGCATTGCTCAACTACAGCGGCGCTAAGACCACAAAGTTTGGGATTTATCGAGAGCAGTGGGGTGAAGCGCTGCAGACTGTGCGTGAGCTTGGTTTGAGGCTGTCCGCGATTCACTTCCATGTGGGTATTGGCTATCAAACCGCACAGTTGCCCTTGTGGGAGCAGATCGTTCAAACCTGTGCGGGTTTTATTGATGACGCACTTGCCGCGGATCATCCACTGGAGCGCATCAACCTCGGCGGTGGGCTGGGTCTGCCACACACCGAGCAGGATGTATTACTCGATCTCACGGTCTGGGCGAGCATCATTCGGCGCCAGCTCGGACCGGAGCGCTTCCGCGCCCGGATCCTGCAGATCGCGGTTGAGCCGGGTGATTTTTTGGTGAAAGACGCGGGTGTATTGGTGTTGCAAGCCAACACGGTTGAGCGCAAACGTGAGACCACCTTTGTGGGATTGGATGGCGGCTTCAATCTGGCGATGGAGCCCGCGTTCTACAGCCTGCCCTGTGCCCCCGTACCGTGTCTGCGCCGTGAGGGTTCAACCCAAACCGTCACCCTTGCCGGCAACATCAATGAGGCGCTCGACATCTGGGCGCGCGATGTTGCCCTGAGTCCGATCGAAGAAGGGGACTACATTGCACTCATTAATGCCGGTGGCTACGCCTCGGCGATGAGCTCAAATCACTGCATGCGTGGACAGTTCTACGAGCGTTTGCTGTTTCCACCCGCAAGCTAGGTAAATATGGCTGCCAAGAAGCTCGAAAGATCGGGTCAGAAAGCAGTAAAGCCGATGCCTGCGCAGCAGTTGCTTGCGCG
>CAZZIQ010000127.1:0-2385 GCA_964654355.1 uncultured Piscirickettsiaceae bacterium | reverse complement strand
CATGCTCGCATTAAAGAGCATGGCAATGGACGCGACGGAGAAGTTCGCCAACTGGGCGGGCTATGCCAACGAAGTTGGCCGCCACGCCCAGCAAGCGTGGATGGAAATTGAAGCCGAAGCCTTTTAGCCAATAAAGTCCAGCAACAAAGCGATGCTGTCTTCCGCGTAGAAATCGCGGAAGAAGTGGTCGGCATCATCGACCACCTCGAAGCGCACGCGCTCGCCATCCGCGACGGCTTCCATCGCGGCGGGCAAGTCGGCGACGACGTTATCCGATCCGCCAGCAATCACCAGAATTGGATGTGTGGTCTTGGTTAACACCGTCGGCGTGTGCATGTCCCCATCTTCGCGGTAATACGAAATCACGGACAGTGGCAGGGCTTGGGTATCACGGCAATAAATGAAATTCAGCCCCATCGGACGCTGATCACCGCGTGCCTGGCGCGCTTCGGCGTCTTTCAGCAACACACGCATGTCCGCAGCGTAGTCCTTCGCATACTTATCCAAATAGGCGCCATGGTCGGCCTGCGTAGCCGGTGCAACCAACACCGCCGACTTCACAATCGCATGGGGCGTATTGGCCAGATAACGTGCCACCTGATTGCCGCCCCGCGAATGGCCCAGCATCACCACTTCTTGCACACCCTGTGCCGCAAGCCAGTCCACCCACAGTTTCAACTCGCCCACTGCGTCGGCGTGCTGATGCTGATGCAAGGTCGGACAGTCATACATCGCACTGGCGCGATCACTGACCCCGAGCGAAAGATTCACCGAAAGTGAAGCCACGCCCTGCTCGGCAAGCAACTTACGAAACGTGGAGATGATCTCCATGCGGTTATGTGCCAGCGTGCCATGCAGCATCACCACCACACGCTCGGGGACCTCTGCACCGGCTTTTTCATAGGCCGCATTCAACAACATGCCGCCATGATCGATTTGCACATCCTCTGCCGCATGCACGCGCTGCGCCGACTGCACCGCCCACAGCGCAACGGCGAACAATCCGTAGAGCAAGGCCGTTGAGAATCGAACGCCTGGTACAGCATCACCAAGCGCGAAGAAGCGAGTCGATAAGATTTTCATGGGTTCCTCCGAGGGCATCGATCCGGGATCGTAGGTTTTTGTTCTACTGCCGCGCTAGCGTGGCAGAAACACCTGCCTGCGCACAAGACGCTCTGCTGGGATAATTTGCCGCGCCCAGAGTTCCATAAAAAAACCGCAGCATGGCGAACATGCTGCGGTTGAAGTCGACAGCGCCTAAACGCTGCCTCGGAGGAGAAACCGGTTTGACCCGGCAAGCCCGAATCCGGACTCACGCGAATTAGACCATTCCTCACGCAACTATTTGTTTCAAAAGATTTCATCCGAGCAATGAACTCGGGAATTCCTCACGAGAATTCCCCTTTTGGCGGGTGAATTTGGGTAAATTTAGCGGTTATGTCTAAAACAACGACCAGCGCCGCCCCCCGTCCACGCATCCTGATCGTGGATGACGACCATGAAATCCGCCGCCTACTCGTACGCTTCTTCGAACGCGAAGCCGAATTTGAGCTGTTTGAGCTTGTCAACGCGCAGCAGCTCAACCTTGAGGTCGCCACCCATCAGATTGATCTGGTCGTGCTCGATGTCTTCCTGCCCGGGGTGAATGGCTACGACGCGTTACGTGCATTGCGCGAGCACAGTGCCGTACCGGTGATCATGCTCACTGCCGCCGGTGAAATCGAGGATCGCCTGCAAGGCCTCGAACTCGGCGCCGATGATTACCTCGTCAAACCCTTCGATCCACGCGAACTGCTCGCCCGGATCCAGAACATTCTTGCGCGCAGCTACAACGCACCCAAACCACTGGGCCACGCCAACAACTCGCTGCATCTTTGGAAGATTGCGGACTTCGAAATCGACCTGCGTCTGCGAAAACTTCGGGATGGTGAAGGCCACTATCAAGCGCTGAGCGAGCGCGAAGCACGCTTGCTCGAAGCCTTCTTACGCAACCCGATGAAGCCTTTGAATCGCGAGTTCATTCTGCGCGAAGTGTTTGGTGGCGAAGATGCTGTGATTGAGCGCGCGGTCGACGTGCTTGTTTCGCGCGTGCGCAAACGCTTCGGTAGCGCAGGCCAAGAACTCATCATCAGCATTCGCGGCAACGGCTATGTGTTACGCGCCGAACCAACACTCGCCCCCCCCCGCACATCCGAATAAACACTGAGCGCTCATGAAACCTAGCTCGACCCGTTCATTTTTCTTTGTCTTTGCCACACTTGCCAATTCCGCGCACGGAGCCAGCGCAAGCACGGGCGATCACAACGCTGCATTCATTGAAGAGGTTTTTACCGACAACTTCAGTCTTCCCGTGGTACTGACCCCTTCACGTATGGCAACGCCGAT
>CAZZIQ010000126.1:0-2408 GCA_964654355.1 uncultured Piscirickettsiaceae bacterium | reverse complement strand
GATCGACATCCCTGTCGATCGACGCCTCCGAAACGGACTATCAGTCTCTAAGCTTTTGAGCTCGTCAGTTGCTGGAGCAAATCCAGCAGCGCTTCTGCGCGTGCCGCTGGCGTTTCCCAATCCGCAATGACGCGCAGCCCAGTCGGCCCATCCAATTGATACACCTTTGGTTGGGTCTGAATGAGTTCCAAGATCCTGCTTGGATCCAGATTGGGGTGTTCACCGAAACGCAGGCGCCCACCTTCGGCGTGTGCTTCGATTTTCTGAATGCCCAGCGTGCGCGCAAGTTGGCGCAGAAGTGTGACCTGGAACAAGGTTTTCAGCGCATCCGGTAGTAAGCCAAAGCGATCAATCATCTCGACTTGCAGTTCATCCAAGGCCGCCGCATCTGGCGCACTCGCAATCCGTTTGTACATCACCAGACGGGCATTGACGTCCGGCAGGTAGTCTTCCGGGATGAGTGCGGGCGCACGCAAATCAACTTCGCTGTCCTTGCCGATGTCGGCTTCAGGGTCAGGCGTGCGTCCGGCTTTTAGGTCGGCTACGGCGCGTTCGAGCATTTCCGCATACAGCTCAAAGCCAATCTCTTGCATGTGGCCACTTTGACCTTCGCCCAACAGCTCGCCCGCCCCACGAATCTCCATGTCGTGCACCGCGAGGGTGAAGCCGACCCCTAGATCTTCCAGCGCGGCAATTGCTTCGAGACGCTTACCCGCGTCTACCGTCATGCTGCCGCGTGGCGGAACAATAAGATAGGCATAAGCGCGGTGGTGGGAGCGGCCGACCCGTCCGCGCAGCTGATACAGCTGGGCCAAGCCGAGACGGTCCGCACGATCCATGATGATGGTGTTCGCAGTTGGGATGTCGATGCCGGTTTCAATGATGGTGGTGCACACCAGAATGTTGGCGCGACGATGATAGAAGTCGCGCATGACTTCTTCGAGTTCGCGCTCGCGCATTTGTCCATGTGCGATCGCGACACTTGCTTCCGGCAATAGTTCGGCAATTTCGCGCGCGGTCCGTTCAATCGTATCGACTTGGTTATGAAGGAAGTAGACCTGACCGCCGCGACGGATTTCGCGTAGGCAGGCCTCGCGAATGAGTGCCGGATCCCATTCGCGGACGAAGGTTTTGATCGCTACACGATTTGTTGGTGGCGTCGCAATGATCGAGAGATCACGCAGACCGGCAAGGGAAAGGTTGAGTGTGCGTGGAATCGGTGTCGCGGTCAGGGTCAAGACATGGACCTCTGCGCGCAGCGCCTTAAAGCGTTCCTTCTGGCGCACGCCAAAGCGGTGTTCTTCGTCAATGATCACCAAGCCAAGATCCTTGAATTTCACATCCGGCTGTAACAGCTTGTGCGTGCCAATCAGGATGTCGACCTTGCCCTCGGCGGTTTCCTTAAGTACTTGCTCGGTTTCACCGCCCGCACGAAAACGCGAAACCACTTCAATCCGCACCGGCCAATCCGCAAAGCGATCCCGGAAGTTTTCGAAGTGTTGTTGTGCGAGCAGGGTGGTGGGTACGAGCACTGCAACTTGGCGGCCGCTATGTACAGCAAGAAAGGCCGCACGCATGGCTACCTCAGTTTTGCCAAAGCCGACATCGCCACAGATGAGTCGATCCATCGGCTGCGGTGCGCGCATGTCTTCGAGTACCGCATTGATCGCGTTGTGCTGATCAGGCGTTTCTTCAAAATCGAACTCGCTAGAAAAGCGTAGCCAGGCGTCTTCAACCAGCTCAACTGGACGACCTTCACGGGCAGCGCGTTTTGCATAGATGGCGAGTAGTTCGGCAGCACTATCCCGTGCTTTCTGCGCGGCTTTCTTGCGTGCCTTTTCCCATTGATCGCTGCCGAGACGATGCAGTGGCGCTTTGTCGGCTTCGGCGCCGCTATAGCGACCGATCAGATGTAAGGATGAGACCGGCACATACAACTTATCGGCGCGGTCGTATTCCAGCACCAGATACTCTGCGACCATGCCGCCTGCGTCGAGGGTTTGCAGGCCTCGATAGCGACCCACGCCATGTTCGAGATGGACCACAGGATCGCCGGGTTTAAGTTCGGTGAGGCTGTGGATGACGGCATCCGGATCCATCCCGGCGCGCTTACGTCGCCGGCGTTGCAACACCTGTTCACCATGCAGCTGACTTTCGGCCACCACCGCAATGCTGGGTTGTTCTAGCCAAAGCCCTTGTTCCAGTGGCGCCAAGGTGATGCAGAGTGCGACATCGCTTTGGAGGAATTCCTGCCAGCCTTCGACCGGGTAGGGGCGCTGGCCGTAGGGGGCTAACAATTCAATCAAGGCCTGACGACGACCGGCAGACTCCGCTGCGAGCAAAACACGGCCGTGCTGATTTTCGATGTCCTGGATGAAGGTGAGCAGGGGTTCCAGCGGGGATTCTTG
>CAZZIQ010000125.1:0-2448 GCA_964654355.1 uncultured Piscirickettsiaceae bacterium | reverse complement strand
GCTGGTTGGGGATCAACATCGGCAAGGATCAAAACCTGTTTGATGACCCGTTCGGTCCGCGTGGCCCCGGTGCTGAAACCTCTGTGATCGAAGACATCGGCAATGCCGCGAGCAAGCTGATTCCGCAGAGCACACCCGAGGCGAAATAGCCTTGCATGATCAGGTCGGCAGCCACCCTTTCGGTGGTTTTGTCGGCCTGATTTCCCCTTCCTTCGCGACGGCTCTTGTCGCGTTCATGCGTTAGATTTGTGGTCAATCTGACGCAACTCCTTGATTGCTGATTCGGCATAACAGAAGGCCGGAAAGCGCTTATATTCCAAAGTTTTCAGGTGTTGTGCATTGTTATAAATCTTTCACAAAAGCATGGTATGGTGCGCACCGTCTTGAGACAAAACGATCGCTCGGATACCCGTTTCAGCGGAATGAAATCGGTAAAAAGAAGCGACAGCAGTACCCACTTTTTAAGGAGTCTGGCATGGATCGCCAGAGAACGACCAAAGACATGGCCCACGCACTACACCCCCGTTTTCCGACCCTGCGCACCTACCGCGTGCTGCCGAATGGTCACCTCATGTTTTGTGTCGAAGAGCTGCGCCCGACCGACGACGAACTCGCCGCCAACATCGAGCGCGCAAGCGACTATCATCCCGAGTCCACGGAGTCTGCTGTCGGCTAAACGCCGTCCGGCAGCGGGCTCGGCTGCCGGAGAATTGAATGAATCCTGAATGGCTGGCCGGACTCGGCCTGATTGTGGCGATCCTGACCTTGGGGTTGGTGATCCGCCTGGCTACCCGCACCCGAACCGATACCGATGCAAGCGCGCAGGTTGCGCAGCAAGTGCGCGATGAACTGCGTCTTGCCCGCAGCGAGCATGAGATTGCGGCGCGTGCCTTGCGCGAAGAAATTGGCAAAACCCAACAAGCGATGTTGGATGCCATTCTCAAAACCAATCAAACCCTGACCCAATCCAACGCTGAAGCGCTGCAAAAGCAAGAAGAGCGTTTCGAGTCGTTGCGCAAAACCTTGGAAGAAAAGTTACGTCAGCTGCAAGAGGGCAACGAGAAGAAGCTCGAGCAGATGCGTGCCACGGTCGACGAGAAACTGCAAAGCACGCTGGAGAAGCGTTTGGGTGAGTCGTTTAAGTTGGTGAGCGAGCGCTTGGAGGCGGTGCACAAAGGCCTCGGCGATATGCAGCAGCTTGCGAGCGGTGTGGGCGACCTCAAGCGCGTACTCACCAATGTGAAGACACGGGGCACCTGGGGCGAGTATCAGCTCGGTGACATCCTGGAGCAGATGCTCACGCCGGATCAGTACGAAAAGAATGCCAAACCCGTGCCGGGCTCGGATGCCGTTGTCGAGTTTGCCATCAAGCTACCCGGGCGCGATGCGCAAGACAGTACGGTCTATCTGCCGATTGATGCCAAGTTCCCGATGGAGGATTACCACCGCTTAGTCGATGCAGCCGAGCAAGGCAATCAGGACGAGGTTGAGAAAGCGCACAAACAACTCATTCGCGGTGTGCGCAGCATGGCCGAAGACATTTCCAAGAAATACCTCTCGCCGCCGCACACCACCGACTTCGGCATCTTGTTCTTACCGATCGAAGGCTTGTTTGCCGAAGTTGCGCGCACGCCGGGATTGATGGAAGAGCTGCAGCAGCGTTATCGCGTCAACATCACCGGCCCAACCACGCTCTCTGCCATGCTCAATAGCCTGCGCATGGGCTTCCGCACGCTGGCGATTGAACAGCGTTCTAGCGAAGTTTGGAAAGTGCTTTCCGCGGTGAAGACCGAATTCAGCAAGTTTGAAGATGTGCTGACTAAAGTGCACAAGAAACTGAATGAAGCGAGCAAAACCATCGAAGACACCGGATCGCGACGTTTGCGTGCAATGGACCGTAAGCTGCGCGATGTGGAAAAAATGTCCGAAGACAACGCAGCGGAAATGCTCGGGCTCGATCTTTCGAAAGACGACAAGGACGAAACATGAAAGCCTGGATCACGATCTACAACGGCGGTGAGCGGTATTTCCTCACCAAAGAATTAGCGCAGAACTACCTCATGACGCGTTCTAAAGCCGAGGGGAAAACCTTGGTGCGTTCCAAGGTAGATCACGCCGACCACATCGAATTTCTCGATGAAAACGACTACTTCGACAACTATTACATCATGCGCGAAATTGAGATTCTCGAGGCGATGCCCGAGACCCTTGATTAAGTCACTGCGAGCACACTATGGCCTCTAAAGATTTAGTTTCTTCCATCGCTGCTGTTGATCAGCTGCTGCAACTCGCCGACAAAGAAATCCTCCAGGAAGCAGCACAGATGCTCGCCATGATGGTCGCCCATCATGAAAAGCTACACGGCGAATTGGACATGTCCGCGCTCAGTGCGCCTTCTGAAGAGGGCTTAGACGCAGACACAGAAAAGATGATGATGCGCGGGATGGA
>CAZZIQ010000124.1:0-2456 GCA_964654355.1 uncultured Piscirickettsiaceae bacterium | reverse complement strand
TTATTGCCGTATTACTACAAAACCGATTTCTGACTGTGCTAGCATCCGCGCTCCCGCCGTGGGCCTGTCTGCCGGATGAGCGCGAGTTCGTGTCTTCGCCCGCTCAATGACCCATGAAAATCAATGCGATGCGGGCAACTCAAGCCTTGTACTGAACCCCTGCAGGCCATGAATGTCTTCATGGTTCTAAGGTGTGTTTACTTCGGGGCTTGTACGGCAATCAGTTTTGGAGATTCGGATGAGCACGGATGCTGTGGATCTGAGCAAACGTCGTTTCCTCACCAAGGCGACAACCGTCGTTGGTGGAATTGGAGCGGCTTTCGTTGCGGTACCTTTTGTCACGTCCATGACCCCGAGTGCGCGCGCGCAAGCCGCAGGTGCACCGGTTGAAATTGACATCGGCAAGATGGAACCGGGTCAATTGGTTACTGTGGAATGGCGCGGCAAGCCCGTTTGGATTGTGCGTCGTACTGAAGAAGCGCTGAAGAATCTCGCGACCTTGGAAGATCAGTTGCGTGATCCGCAGTCTGAAGCTTCCAGTCAGCCGACTTATGCGAAAACACCAACTCGTGCATTCAAAGACGAATACTTCGTTGCGGTAGGCATCTGTACTCACTTGGGTTGTTCGCCAACGTTCCGTCCCGAAATCGCTCCGGCGGATTTGGGCGCTGAGTGGAAGGGTGGTTTCTTCTGCCCATGTCACGGTTCTCGCTTCGACCTCGCGGGTCGTGTGTATCAAGGCGTACCGGCACCGATCAATCTGGAAGTGCCGCCGCATAGTTACCTCAGCGAAACTCGCCTGTTGATCGGCGTTGATCAAGGAGCCGCGTAATGGGACTGAAAGAAACCTCGGCAACCGGAGTTGCAGGTTGGGTTGATCAGCGTTTCCCGCTGCTCAAAGTTTGGAACGAACATTTCGCCCAGTATTACGCGCCGAAGAACTTCAACTTTTGGTACTTCTTTGGCTCGCTCGCACTGGTCGTGCTGGTGCTCCAGATTGTCACCGGCATCTTCCTCACCATGAACTACAAGCCGGATGCAGAGCTCGCGTTTGCATCGGTGGAATACATCATGCGTGACGTTGAGTGGGGTTGGCTGATTCGCTATCTCCATTCCACCGGCGCTTCGGCGTTTTTTGTGGTGGTCTACCTACACATGTTCCGTGGTCTGCTCTATGGCTCGTATCAGAAGCCGCGCGAGTTGATTTGGATCTTCGGCATGGTCATCTATGTTCTATTGATGGCAGAAGCCTTTATGGGCTATCTGTTGCCATGGGGCCAGATGTCCTATTGGGGCGCGCAGGTCATCATCTCCTTGTTCGGTGCTGTGCCGTGGGTGGGTGAAGACCTGGCCTTGTGGATTCGAGGCGACTTCGTGGTATCTGATGCGACGCTGAACCGCTTCTTTGCCTTCCATGTGATCGCGTTGCCATTAGTGCTGGCCTTGCTCGTGTTCTTGCACATTGTTGCACTGCACACCGTGGGCTCGAACAACCCTGACGGCGTTGAAATCAAGGATAAGAAAGATGCCAACGGCAATCCGCTCGACGGAATTCCGTTCCATCCGTATTACACCGTGAAGGACATCGTTGGCGTGGTCGTCTTCTTGATGTTCTTCTCCATCGTGGTGTTCTTTATGCCGGAATTCGGTGGTTGGTTCTTGGAGAGAGACAACTTCATCCCGGCAGACCCGCTGAAGACCCCGGAGCACATCGTGCCGCTGTGGTACTTCACCCCGTTCTACGCAATTCTGCGTGCGGTGCCGGATAAGTTCGGTGGCGTACTGGGCATGGGTGCAGCGATTGTGGTGTTGTTTTTGCTGCCATGGTTGGATCGTAGTTCTGTGCGTTCTACCCGCTACAAGGGCACCTATTGGCGCGTGGCTTTGACCGTGTTTGTCATTAGCTTTATCGCGCTGGGTTACCTTGGTACGCAGCCAGCAACGCCAACCGCAACCCTGTTTGCGCGCATCTTCACCGTGCTGTACTTCGCATTCTTCTTGTTGATGCCGTGGTATAGCAGTCGCGATACGGTCAAGGCAGTGCCTGATCGTGTGACCACGAAGTAACGGGGAGCTGACATGAAACGTTTTATTCTGCGTTCCGCCTTCTTGGCTGTAAGTCTGGTTGCATCTGCTGCGCAGGCTGCAGGTGGTGGCGCAAAGCTTGAACATGCGCCGATTGATCTTGGCGACAAGGATTCTCTGCAGCGTGGCGCACATTTGTTTGTGAACTACTGCATGAGCTGCCACGCGATTTCCTATATGCGTTATCAGCGTATTGCTGATGACTTGGGTTTTAGCGAAAAAGACATGCGTAAAAACCTGATGTTTGCGGGCGATAAGATCCATGAGCCGATGACCGTTGCGATGCCGGAAGATCAATCGGCGCAGTGGTTTGGTCGCACGCCGCCGGATCTCAGTACAGTTTCGCGTTCGCGCGGCAATGACTGGCTCTA
>CAZZIQ010000123.1:0-2457 GCA_964654355.1 uncultured Piscirickettsiaceae bacterium | reverse complement strand
CACGCGCGGCATGGCCAATGCGAGAAAGCGACGATCTTGGCAAATCGTATTGCCACACAAGGGCGAGGTCTTTGCGGGCACCCAATGGCGCAAGAAATCGAGGGTTTGATGCTCTGCTTCGGCCTCGCTCACACCTTCGCTGCGCACGCGCTCGAGCAACCCAGAGTTGCCATGCGTGCTTTGGTTCCATTCATCCATGGTCGCAAGCTGCGCTTCGGTCTGTCGAATCGCGAGCTCCGGTCCGGTTGCCAATACATTTAACTCGGCATCGGTCACCACCGTCGCGATTTCAATGATGCGGTCATGCAACGGATCCAGCCCGGTCATTTCCAGGTCCATCCATACCAATCGCGTTGCATCCATGCCTTCTTTCCTTATGAATCGTGTTTGGCTTGTATTTTGAGCGCGAGCGAGTCTATGCTCAGCCGCGTTGTTGATTCAGTTCGAGTTCTCAATCCCGTTACAAACATCGTGGAGTATGAACATGCGCACCACCCCCGCATTCGCTTTCGCTCTCGGCCTTTCCGCCCCGCTGCTGAGCATCAGTCTGCCTGCCCACGCCAACGGCGAACAACTGCATGCCGACTCCAATTGCTTTCAGTGTCATGACACCTCGATCTACACCCGTGCGGATCGCAAAGCCAAAGACTATGCCGGCGTAAAGCGCATGGTGGGCTTCTGTCGCGCTAACCTTGGCGTGGACTGGTTCCCGGAAGAAGAAGCGCAGGTCGTTGAATACCTCAACGACAACTTCTACCGCTACAGTAAGTAAGCGCGTTCCTAAACTTCACGACGCAAGGCCAACGCATGGCCGAGCGTGGTGCTGTCGACATATTCCAGCTCGCCGCCGAGCGGCACGCCATGCGCAATGCGCGTGACACGAATACTGTAGCTGCGCGCCATCTCAATCAAATAATGCGCCGTGGCTTCGCCTTCCACCGTCGGACTGGTCGCCAGAATCAACTCCTTAACCTCGCCTTCGGCCAAACGGTTTTCTAACGCAGGCAGACCCAACTCATCGGGACCCATGCCATCCAACGGCGATAAGCGGCCACCCAACACATAATACAAGCCGCCGTAACCACCCGCCGATTCAAACGCCAAGATCTCGGCGGGTTGCTCAACCACACACAACTGTGACGCATCGCGCCGCGGACTCGCGCACGTTGGGCAGATTGGATCTTCACTCAGCGTGCGGCAGCGACTGCATTGCTGCACCTGTTCCGCCGCGACGTCCAAGGCCTGCGCCAAATGCCGCGCGCCGGTGCGATTGCGCTGCAGCAAGTGATAGGCCATGCGCTGCGCACTCTTTGGTCCCACACCAGGCAAGGCGCGCAAGGCGTCGATCAGACCCTGAATCAGTGGCGTGTTTTTCATTGAAGAAATTTCATTGAACTAGGCGACGTTCTCTGTCCACGTCATCGCGAGGCGCTGAAAGCGCCGCGGCGATCCACATCCGCCGCATGGATTGCTTCGTCAACCTTCGGTTTCCTCGCAATGACCGAAGAAGAAATCCTTCGCCGTGGCGGACCAGCATGATCTAGAACGGCATCTTGAAATTGCCCATGCCCGGCAAGCCGCCCAGTCCCGCGGTCACACCCGACATCTTCTCTTTCGAGGTTTCTTCAACTTTATGCGTCGCATCGTTAATCGCCGCGGCAATCAAATCTTCCAGCATCTCGCGATCATCCATGACCGCCGGATCAATCTGCACCCGACGCGCTTCATGCTTCCCGCTCAGCGTAACCTGCACCATTCCGCCGCCGGCCGAACCCGTAACTTCCATGTTGGCCAGCTCTTGCTGCATCTGTTCCATCTGCGCCTGCATCGCCTGCGCTTGCTTCATCAAACCACCCAATCCGCCTTTCATACGTAGTCCTTCTCTTCTTTCAAATGCATCATGGATCGCCACGGCGCTTCGCGCCTCGCGATAACGGAAGGATAGCCATGAGACGCAACCTTCTCATCTTGTATCCGATAAACCAATCCGTACAACGTCATTGCGAGGAGGCCCTCAGGCCGACGCGGCAATCCACCTTTCCTGATTCGACATTCATCCTTCTTAAGGTGCTGACTTATTCGTTTGGCGAAACCTTTAGCAGCTCGCCATCAAACGTATTCAATAACGCCTGCACCGCAGGATCAGCACCCGCCGCCGCCTCAGCGCGTACCTGTTTCTTCGCATTCTGTTCGGCCTGCTTCGCGGCCGGTGTCGCAACGACCGCTTCGTTTGCGACCGTAATTTTCACAACAATCGACGTACCCAAATGCGCACAAAGCGCTTCTTGCAGTTGCTGCTGAATGCGATCGGTCAACAAATTTGCACAGTGTGGCGCCAACTCAAGCTCCATACGCTGGCCCTCACGTCCGCGCAGCTGACAATTGCGCGCCAGCTCTGCACACAGTCCACGTAAGTTCAGCGCTGCAACGAGGCCATCCCACGTGTCATCGCTTGCG
>CAZZIQ010000122.1:0-2496 GCA_964654355.1 uncultured Piscirickettsiaceae bacterium | reverse complement strand
GCGCCCTCACTGGGCTGAAGCTCAAGCTGGCCTGTGACGACATCCTCGGCAAGAAGTTCATCCAGCGCCTGACGCAAAAGATCCAAACCGATGCCCTGCTGCGCCGAAATCCAGACCCGCACTGGGCGTCCTTCCAGCCCACGATCAATCTTCGGGATCACGCCCTCGATGCGATCGATCTTGTTGTAGACCTCAAGTTGAGGAATCTTCTCGGCATCGATCTCGCCCAGAACCTCTTGCACCTGTGCAACCTGCTCGGCGCGCTCCTCACTCGATACATCAATCACATGCACCAGCAGACTGGCTTGTTCCGTTTCTTCCAAAGTCGAACGAAACGCAGCCACCAATTCATGTGGAAGATGGCGTACAAAACCCACCGTATCCGCCACGATGACATTACCGGTGTTGCTCAGACGAATTCGCCGCAAGGTGGGATCCAGTGTTGCAAACAAGCGGTCATCGGCATACACCTCACCGCCGGTCAGCGCATTGAACAAGGTCGACTTACCGGCATTGGTATACCCCACCAACGATACGGTCGGCGTTTCGCTGCGCTTGCGTGCACGGCGTCCGAGCTCACGGGTGGCGCGCACTTTTTCCAGCCGCTTTTCGATATGAGTGATGCGATCGCCAATCAATCGACGGTCCATTTCCAACTGCGATTCACCCGGTCCGCGCAGACCGATCCCGCCCTTCTGCCGCTCCAAGTGGGTCCAGCCACGTACCAGACGTGATGCAAGATGACGCAGCTGCGCCAGCTCGACCTGCAGCTTGCCTTCATGCGAACGCGCACGTTGCGCGAAGATGTCGAGAATCAGACCGGTGCGATCGAGCACACGACGTTGAATCAGCCGTTCGAGATTGCGTTCCTGTGCCGGTGACAATGCGTGATTAAAAATCACCACGTCGGCTTCCGCGTCCTCAACTGCAGCTTTGATTTCTTCGGCCTTGCCTTCGCCGATGTATAGACGCGGATCGGGTGCCGTGCGGCGTCCGCGTACCAACTGCATTTCGTCCGCACCCGCCGATTTCACCAACAAACGAAACTCTTCGAGATCTTCGCGAATACCAGCCTCACGATGCCCCATGAAATCGACATGCACGAGTACGGCGCGCTCACCACCTTCATGGCGTTCACTAACGAGACTCATGCGTTGTGTCCAAACCAACGAAAACGACCACACGCCGCGAAGCGTGTGGTCGTCCTCAGATCAGCAAACCAAAACGTTAATAAAATACGCAGGATCAATCCTCAACGGTATCGTCAACGATGGTTTCACCATCACGCTCGACGCGAATCGGACGCGACGGCACCACGGTGGAAATGGCGTGCTTATAGATCATCTGGCTCACGGTGTTTTTCAGCAGCACCACGAACTGATCATAGGATTCAATTCGACCCTGCAGCTTGATGCCGTTGACCAAGAAAATGGAAACCGGAACGCGCTCCTTACGCAGCACATTCAGGAAGGGGTCCTGCAAATGTTGGCTCTTCATGCTTAGCTCTCCTCGCCGATCCGCATGCGCTGTCGGCTGTTGTTATGCGAACAGCTCAGACCATGCCGGCTGCCCAAGGTTCGAAGGAGCAAAAAACCGCTACAGGTTGCCCGTAACGGTTTGATTTCCTTCTCTTTTTCTGAGGAAGAGCACGTTGCCTCTACGTGTGCAATCGCGTCTACCCTCCAGTCGAAGCCGCAGTATGCAGGAACTTACCTAGGTCTTCAAGTACTTTGTTGAATATCTCTTCGGGTCTGGATGCGGAGATGCCCTCGGGTGAGCACGCAAACGGATCGATCCGCCGGAGCGCGGGATCCGACCAATTCCGCAGCCAGGTCAGTTGGCGCTTGGCAAGCTGGCGGGTGGCGGTAATTGCCTTCTCCACCCATTCGGTTTCGTCCAAGTGGCCTTCGAGGAAATCCCAAGCCTGGCGGTAACCGACACAACGAATCGATGGTAGCGACGGATCGAGGTCGCCACGCGCGTGCAAGCGACGCACTTCGTCGAGAAGGCCCGCCGCCAACATCTGCTCAAAGCGCAATGCGATGCGTTCCCGCAACTGTGCACGATCTTCGGGTACCAGCGCCCATGATTGGATGTCCCAAGGAATCCGCGTCCCCGCACCGGCTTGCCACGCACTCAGCGGCGTGCCACTACTTTCAAACACTTCAAGTGCACGCAGGATCCGTTGCGGATCACTGGGTCGAATACGCTCAGCAGAAAGCGGATCCACCTCACGCAGTCGTGCATGCAGCACATCACGGCCTTGCTGCTGATACGCGCGCGCGAGTCGCTCGCGAACCACTTCATCCGTCGCCGGTAATTCTTCCAGACCGCCCAACAACGCTTTGAAATACAGCATGGTGCCACCGACTAACAATGGCACCTTGCCCCGCGCATGAATCTCGCCCATCGCCTGCAAGGCCTCTTTACGAAACCGGCCGGCGGAATAACGTTCGGATGGATCCAATAGATTGATGAGGTGATGCGGCGCGCGAT
>CAZZIQ010000121.1:0-2531 GCA_964654355.1 uncultured Piscirickettsiaceae bacterium | reverse complement strand
CGCTCAACCTGACAAATCTTCATTAATGCCCTCCTTGCGCGAGCGCATCGCGCACTGAACACCCATGAAGTTCAATCTGACCACCACTGGTGCAGTCACGCGTGACTTGCAGGGTGTGCAGTAAACCTTTCGCAACCAGGTCCGGATAACGACGTTGCAACGCGTCTTGAATGCGCTCGCAATGCTCCACCGCACGCTCGCGCGCACCTGGAATCTCGCCGTGGTAATCAAAACGGATCACCACAGGAATCGGCAAACCACGACGCACATTCAAGCCGGTGAAAATCTTGATCCCTACGTCGAGATCAGCAGCCGCTTCTTCCACCGTTTGCAGATAGGCAAAGTAGGTCAGATTGCGTAGCTGTACTTCTTCGAAGCCAATGCCTGCGCCAATAAAACGTTCGGCATGGCCCATATCCGGATAGTTGCCGCCATGGTTCTGGCGCACATATTCAATCTGCGCAAAATTGTTGACGAGCAAGCGCGCCATCAAGTGACGCATGCCATCTGCACAATCCGGCATGGCCTGCTCGAGATAGCTCACGACCGCAGCTTCTGATCGCGTTGAGCCGAGCTCATGCATCAGCACCCGCGCATCTACACTCTGCGACAAGTCAATTTCGCCCTGCGCATCGACCACATGGATGCGAATTGCATCAGTATCGGTATCCAAACCGACCAACATCAGATCGATCGAAGCGCCGCAGCAAAAGCCGTTCTCCACCGCTTCTTGGAAGCCAACCAAATGATCTAAACCCGCCTGTGCTGCCTTTGCATCATCAGAGCCATGCGCCGCACAACCTTCGTGATGCGGATCTTGGCTGCTGTAGTGGTACACCACCGTCTTCAAGTAACGGGTTGGTGCATCCGCAAGATTGGGCACGCCTTCGCGATAACGCGACATCTCGGTCTCAATCCACTTGCTCAGGCTGTCTTCAATGTCAAACAAAGCACCGGCATAGGACTTGCGACGCACGGCGCGATACGGCAAGCGCAAAACATAACGAATGACGTGAGCAAGACGGCCATCCGCACAGGGCGACACATCGAGGGTATGGAAACCACAGGACTGTAAGAATTCATTGAACTCGGCTTCATCCTGGCCCAGCGGGTCTTGGCTGAAGAAGTCCTCGCAGTAACGGCGATACGTCTCGAAGGTGCACCAAGCGAACAGCTTCTTCATGTCGAGCTGTTCAACCCATGCTGTCTCTAGAATCTCTTCGGGCAAACGGAAGCCCAACGTCTTCTGTGCAAGCTGTTGTGCTTGCTGCTCAAAATCAGCCTCATGCTGCAAAGCAGAAATTTGCTTCAACGTTGGGACGATCTGATCGAACGCTTGCTTCACGCGCTGCTCGTAGGCATACAGGTCTGCGTTTTCACGCATCGGATCTGTTCCCCGCGAGATCACCGGACGCCGTGTCTTATTGGCACTCACCACCGGAGCCGCAGTCGCTGCTGCTAACCCCACTGCGCCTGGACGGCGCAGCGGTGCAGGCGCGGCCACAGCCGAGGCTGCGGACATCACACGCGCTGGGGTACGGTGACGACGATTCATGATCGTGACCTGCGCTGGTTGCTACGCACGGTTAACCGCGCGCACCCCCAGAATAAGTGATCAGTGCGCCACGCTCGGTGTTACCGCTGCCGCCCGTTACTTTACTGATCGGTTCCGCAACTTCTTCATTACGCTTGTTCTGTTGCGCCATGCTGACGGCATTGACCGGTCCACGACGGGTCGGATTGCGTCCCGTTGCCGTGCGACCTTCGGTGCCCGTGACGCGATCGCCACGATCCCAATCGTCGCCAGTGATCCGCATGCCCGAATCCATGCCTTCACCACTGATGCGCGGCTTAACACGGCCTTCCATTAGGGTTGCGGCAGGCTGTTGTGCAGGTGCGGCGGCAGGTCTGCGATCGAAGCGCGCTTGTTCTGTACCCGTCACTTTGCCTGGGGCCATACCGAATGGACCGGTAATGTTGCCTTGCTCATAACGACTGCCGGTAATCGAACTGTGTTCACCCGCATCATTCGAGGCGTGCGACGGCGGTTCTACACTGAACTCACCCCAACCCGCGCCTTCCAGCATTTGCGGATAGTCCGGACTGTTTGGTTGCGCAGCGGTTGCCGGGCAGGCCTGAGCAAACTGATCGGCACCAAGATACGGCGTACCTGTAATCGGATCACATGCACCACGCTCATCGCCGGTCATCTTGCCGCCAATGCCTGGCTGAATGCCGGTCATAACGGAACCCGGTGTTGTGCGACGTGGCGTCGTGCGCGCCATGATCTGCTTGGCTGCAGGTTCAGCGCAGTAGCCCTGCACTTGCTCGAGACCCGCATAAGGCGTTCCAGTCACAGACTTGCATGTGCCCGGCTCATTACCTGTTACACGCTCTGAACGACCTGGTTGGGTTCCCGTTACAGACTGCCCTTGCAGGGTCTTGGAACGGCCGGTTGCGACACCGCCCATGCCTTGCGCACCCTTTGCCATCGCTGCACGCGCAGGTGCAGACGCATCACAAAAGGCATC
>CAZZIQ010000120.1:0-2549 GCA_964654355.1 uncultured Piscirickettsiaceae bacterium | reverse complement strand
GGCCTCAACGTAAAAACGGCCGCACTGCGGCGGCCGTTACGAGACAGCAAACCGCGGGCTACTTCGTACCGAAATGGTTGAAGAAGGCGGAATCCGGCTGCAACACGAGCATGTCTTGTGTGCTGGTGAAACTCTTCTCATACGCACCAAGGCTACGGTAGAAGCTGTAGAACTCGGCATCCTTGGAATAGGCATCGGCGTAGATCTCCGTCGCCTTCGCATCGCCGTTACCGCGCAGCTGTTCGGATTCACGACGCGCTTCTGCGAGCAGAATCGTACGTTGACGATCGGCCTCAGCACGGATCTTTTCCGCCTCTTCCGCCCCCTGCGAACGCAGTTCCTTGGCAATACGCTCACGCTCGGCTTCCATACGCTGGAACACCGATTCACTCACTTCACGAGCCAGGTCAACGCGCTTGATACGCACGTCTACCACCTCAATCCCGAAGTTTTCCGTTTCACGATCTGCCAGAGCGGTGATGGAGCGCATGATTTCCTTACGCTCACCCGAGATCACTTCTTGTACGGTGCGACGACCGAACTCGCCACGCAGTCCGTCTTTCACGATCTGGGACAAACGCAAGTTGGCGCGATTGATGTCACCCCCCGCAGAGATGAAGAACTTCTCAACATCCTTAATGCGCCAGCGCACGAAGGAATCGACCTGCACGTTCTTCTTTTCTACCGTCAGGTAACGCTCAGGTTCTGCGTCCAGGGTTTGAATCCGCGCGTCAAACTTACGGATATTGTTCACGACCGGGATCATGAAATGTAGGCCCGGATCGTAGTCTGTACGTTCAATCTGACCGAGTCGGAATTTGATCGCCAGCTCGCGTTCGTTCACGGTAAAGGTCGCGAGATACAAACCGCCCAACAGGACTGCGACCACAATCAATAGCAATGAATTCTTGTTCATGGTTCGCTCCTTATCGCTCGTTGCGAAGGTCTGGACGACTGCTGCTCACGCGACGTGAAACTTCCTCACGCACACGATCGAGCACACTCGACGAACCCGCATTGGCGCTGCCGGTCGTCGCAGATGACGCCGAAGAAGCAGAACCGGTGACTGAAGGCAGTGCGCCACCCAACATCTTATCGAGCGGCAACACGGTCAAGTTATTACTGCCGAGATCCACCACAACCTTAGAGGTGGCGCTCAACACCTTCTCCATGGTGTCGAGGTAGAGACGCTCACGCGTCACATCCGGCGCCTTTTTGTATTCGGTTAAGACCTGATCAAAGCGGCTCGCGGTACCTTCGGCATCAGCAACCACCTGCTCACGGTAGGCTTCGGCTTCCGCAACGATACGTGCAGATGCACCACGCGCACGCGGGATGATGTCATTGGCATAGGCTTGCGCCTCGTTAATGAAACGCTCACGGTCCTCACGCGCCTTAACCACGTCTGCAAACGCCGCCTGTACTTCATCGGGTGGCTGTGCATCCTGCATGTTCACACTGGTGATTTGCAGACCACTGACATAGAGATCGAGGATCTCTTGGGTGCGACGCTGCACTTGCGCAGCAATCTCAGCACGACCTTCGGTCAAGACGAAGTCCATGGTCGATTTACCAATGGTTTCGCGCAGTGCACTTTCGGTGGCTGCACGCAATGCGAGATCCGGCTCGACAACGTTAAAGGAATAATCTTTTGCATCTTTAATGCGGTACTGCACTGCCAGCTGCACGCTGATGATGTTTTCATCTTGGGTCAGCATCAAGGCTTCACGCTGGACCACACCTACCGATCCTTGAGCGCGACCGCCGCTGCGATAACCGATTTCGGCGTTACGAATTTCTTCCACATTGACCTTTTCCACCGACTCAACCGGATACGGGATGTGCCAATGCGGCCCCGGCATGGTGGTGTCCACGAACTGGCCAAAGCGCATGACAACACCACGCTCGGCAGGATCAATGATGTAAATGCCGGACAAGCCCCACAGCACCAAGGCGAGGATGGCGATCGTGCTGCCACCAACGGGTAAGCTCGGCATGTTGACGTTGCCCGAACCACCGCCGGAGCGACCATCACCGCCGCCCGAACCGCTGCTCCGCTTCTTGCCGCCGCCAAGCACGCGGCCCACCGCATCCTGCAGCTTGCGCGCAACCTCATCGAGATCGGGCGGACCGTCTTGCTTGCGACCACCGCCAGACCAAGGGTCTTTGTCGTTGGAGTTGCCGGGTTCGTTCCAAGCCATCTCGTGCGAGGTGGATGTTGGAGATGTTGCGACCGCCTCGGTACGAGCACGGCGCGAAAATAGGGTTCGTAGCTGAATCATGTTGTTCCAGTCGGTTTCAAGCCGTCATTGCAGCTTGTGGGTTTCCGGCTGTCCGGTTGGGATGCGCGTCCGAATTTTGCTCCTCCAGACGCGCGGCAAGGCCCAGATGATCCAGTACCTTGCGTTGTAGTTCAACCGAAAGTCGTAATCGGCCATCCTCCAGCACCTGTTCCTCACGGATTGCATGCTCAGCATGCAAGCGGGCACGCAAGGCGCCCTCACTGGGCTGAAGCTCAAGCTGGCCTGTGACGACATCCTCGGCAAGAA
>CAZZIQ010000119.1:0-2560 GCA_964654355.1 uncultured Piscirickettsiaceae bacterium | reverse complement strand
AGTCTTGCGTTGCAGGCGCTGTATCAGCGTGAGCTCGCCGATACGGAGTTGGCCGAACTATTGAATCAGTTCCGGGTCGACCCTGGGATGCCAAAGGCCGACGCCAGCTACTTCGAAGAATTGGTGCGCGGTGTGAGTAACGATCCAGCGACGCTGGATCTCCAATATGGCGAGTTTGTGGACCGTCCGGTGCCTCAACTCGACCCGATTGAGCGCAGTTTGTTGCGCCTGGGTACCTGGGAATTGGCGCAGCGTTTGGATGTGCCCTATCGCGTGGTGCTGAATGAATACATTGAACTGGCTAAGCGCTTTGGTGGTGAAGCCGGCCACACCTACATCAACGCCGCGCTCGACCGGGTTGCGCGCAGTTTGCGCACGCTGGAGACCGGTGCGCGCTAACATCTCGGCGTATGTCCTCGCCGCTTTCTGAATTTGACCTGATCGCACGTTTCTTTGCGGCGCCCTCGCAGGCAGCTGAGCGCGTGCCAAGCTTGGGCGTTGTGCGAGGGGTTGGGGATGATGCGGCGCTTCTGACGCCATCCCCCGATCATCAGCTGGTCGTTACGAGTGACACCATGGTGGCGGGTGTTCATTTCTTCCCCGATGTCGATCCGGAATCGCTCGGCTACAAGCTTGCGATGGTCAATCTCAGTGACCTGGCGGCGATGGGTGCAATCCCGCGTTGGGCCATTTTGAATCTCACGCTCGAGACCGCTAGCGCCGACTGGTTGCACGCGTTTGCCCGTGGCTTGCATGAGGCGTTGCAGGGTTATGGCGTGGTTTTGGTTGGTGGCGATACCACGCGTGGGCCGATGACGCTGAGCCTGACTTTGCAGGGTGAGGTGCCCAGCGGACAGGCAATATTGCGTAGCGGTGCGCAGATGGGTGATCGCATCGCGGTGAGTGGGCCGCTGGGTGGGGCAGCCTATGCTTTGCAGCTTCTGCAGTCCGATCCCTTAAATCCAGATTTGTTGCAGGTGCGGGAAGCGCTTGAGCGACCGCAAGCTCGAGTGGAGTTTGGCCAGCGACTGCGTGGTTTGGCGCATGCATGTGTCGATGTTTCGGACGGTTTTTTGGCGGATTTGGGACATCTACTCAAGGCCAGCGGCGTCGCAGCGCAGATCGATTGTTCCGCACTGCCATTCCATCCTGCACTGCAGGTGCTCGAGCCCAATGATGCCTTGATCTATGCGCTGACCGGCGGCGAGGACTATCAACTCGTATTCACCTATCGTGCCGCAGATGCGGATGCGCTCGCCTTGTTGTTGCCAGAAGGCTGGCAAGCGGTCGGTGAGATCGTTGCTGACGAGCAAGGCGCCGGGAAGGTGGAACTTCACAACCATTTCGGGGTCTCCCTTGCGACCCTACAATCGGGCTATGATCATTTCGGTGCCTCGCCCGATCTGGTCGGTGTCATCAAAAATTCATAACAACAACGCACAGTCCTGTCGTTACTGCGCGGCTTTCTTAACCTAGGAGGTTTTTATGTTTGCTTCATCGATGCGTCGTTCATGGGCGCCGATTGCGTTGACTGTGGGTGTTAGTTTGTTTTCTGCTCAGGTGGCGGCCGAAGTTAAAGGTCGTGAGCTGAGCTACAGTGCAGGCGGCGTGAGCATGCAGGGCTATTACGCTTATGACGATGCGTGGACTTCGCCTAAGCCGGGGGTATTGGTCGTGCATGAGTGGTGGGGTCATAACGACTACGCGCGTGAGCGCGCACGCAAGCTGGCTGCGATGGGCTACGCTGCACTCTCCATGGACCTCTATGGGGACGGCAAGACGGCCGATCATCCGAAAGATGCCAAGGCTTTTTCTTCAGCAGCATGGTCGGATCCTGCCGCCATGAAGGCGCGTTTCGAAGCCGCTGAACAGCAACTCAAGGCCCAGCCAGAAACCTTGCGGCAGGACGTGGCTGCGATCGGTTACTGCTTTGGTGGGGGTGTGGTTTTAGAAATGGCGCGTCAAGGCAAGCCTTTTGCCGCGGTCGCTAGCTTCCATGGCAGCCTGGCACCAAAGACTCGCGCTGAAGCGGGTGTAGTGAAGGCTCCGATTTTGGTTGCGCACGGTGCGGCGGATCCGCTGATCAAGCCTGAGCATGTTGCGAACTTTCATGTCGAGATGGTGGATGCCGGCGTGGAATACCAGTTCATTTCCTACCCGGGCGTGAAGCATGCCTTCACCAATCCAGCGGCGGATGGTTTTGCAGAGAAGTTTGGGATGCCGCTCGGCTATAGCGCGCATGCGGATCAAGACTCTTGGACGCAGCTCGAAGGATTTCTCGCGCGCGCGTTTGCGAAATAAACATCAGCGCCGGATCACGGTATTCCGTTTCAGGGTTTGCTCAAGGCCGTCCGTGGCGCGCTCGACGATCGACATTCCTGTCGATTGACGCCCCTGAAACGGTGATCCCATACTCCGGCGCGATTCGTTACTCGCCCAGCCATGCCCGACGGTAGGTCACTGCCGTCGGGTTTTGTTTGTCCAACTCCGGATCAAGCCCGAGTTCCCAAGTGTCCAGCGGGGGATCGGTCGTGATCACATCCAAATGCAGTAACTGATC
>CAZZIQ010000118.1:0-2570 GCA_964654355.1 uncultured Piscirickettsiaceae bacterium | reverse complement strand
CCTTGCTGAACGCCTCGCTGCACTGCCGCCCAATACTTGGGTTTTGACCGAAACGGTCTGGCAGGCGCGCGGCTTACAAGCGCTGGTCGCTGAGCAGGGGCGTAGTTCAAATGCACAGGTTTGGGAGCGTCCCTTCATTCTGACCTGGGATCAGGCGTGGCCTTTGCTCTGGGATCGTCTGCCCTTGCCGTTACCCATGCGTTTGTCGGCCCTGCAAGAGCGCGCACTTTGGCGTCGGGTCATTCAGGCCGCCCACCCGCAGGATTGGCTGTTGGATGCGGATCGTTCGGCGCGGCTCGCACAACAAGCGCGCAGTGTGTTGTTGCAGTGGCAGAGCCCCGAACGGGATCCCTTCGCAGGTCCGCTGAGTGAGGAGGCGGAGCATTTTCAGGCTTGGCATCGTGCCTATGAAGATGCGCTATCCGCTGGTGGCTGGGTCGATCGTGCCGCGCTGCCCGATCAACTTGTTGAACAGCTGCAATGTTCGGATCCCGCCTTTGTGCAGTCGGTCCATGCGCATCTACCGCAGCGGATTGAGATCTATGCGGTGGATCAACGCAGTCCGCAACGACAGCGTTTGTTGGGCGCCCTGCAAGCGCAATCCATTGCCGTTGAGAGCTTGCCGCTATGGCACATGGATGAGGTGGTTATGCGGACGCGTTCTGCAGCGCAGGCGATCTGTGTGGATGCCGATGCGGAACGGCTACAAGCCGCCCATTGGTTGCGCTACGAGCTGGAGCGCGTAGCTCAATCCTCGGTCGAAACTTCTTCGCAGGCAGCATGGCGGGGACGACGCTGGTTATGGGTCATTCCTGATCTGGCGCAGACGCGCGCTGCGACCGAGCGTGTCTTGCGCAGCGTATTTCAGCCACAGCGGGTGGCAAGTCTCGCGCCCGATGCAGCGCCATTGTGGCGCTTTGGTGTGGCGCAAACCTTGGCCGATGTGCAGCCTGTTCAGGCGATCTTGCAGCTACTGCGTCTCGGGCAGGGCTCGATTACGCTGAATGATTTTGGAGTCTTGTTACGCAGTCCGTGGTGGATTGAAGAGGCAGAGCGTGTGGCTGCGATTGCTTTGGATGTGCGCTTGCGCAAACAAGGCGAGCCAACGTTGACACTGAAATCAGCATGGGCCTTGTTGCACGATTGTCCATCGCTACAGCGCACGGTCGCTGCGTTGCTAGACGGTCTGGCCGGTGTTCAAGGGGTGCAGTCCACGGCCTTGTGGGCAGAGCAGCTTGAACAATTTGCGCGCACTTATTTCTGGACCCCATTGCTCGAGCGTGTGCATGAAGACACCGAGCAACGACAGCGTTGGAGTCTTGCACGGGATGCCTGGAATGAAGCGTTGGATCAGGTCGCAGCGTTACAGACGGTAGAGCCTGCGCCTGGCTATGCGCATGCGCTGAGTTTGCTGACGCGTGCAAGCGAAAATGTCCCGATCCCAGAGGAGGTGAGTGAGGCGCCGATCTGGATCTGTACGCGGCGTGATGCGATGGCAGTCCCGGCGGATGCGGTTTGGGTGAGCGGTTTGCGTGAAGATCGCTGGTCGGTTACGCCGCGTATGCATCCAATGTTGCCGGTTGCATGGGCGCGGAATCTGCCAATCTATCGCAGTGATCTCGCGCTCGCTGAAGCCGATCAGCAGCTACAACACTGGATGCAGTTGGGCGCGATCTTTTCCTGGCCGCAACAGGAAGCCGAAACAGAGTTTGCGCCGGTGGCGGCCATCGCTGCGCTACCGTTATTTAGAGCAACAGAAGAAGTAACGACCTTGTCTCAACAATTGCTTGGTACAGCGAGGGTCGAGTCTTGTCCGGACCCTGCACCGGCGCTCACACACGGGACAGTCTCTGGTGGTGCAAGCGCCTTCCAGCATCAATCGCTTTGTCCCTTTCGTGGCTTTGTTCGTGCACGTCTCGGCATTCACGGTTTGGAGGAAGGGCATGGCGGCCTAGATGCGCGCGAGCGCGGGACGATTTTGCACAAGGCCTTGCAGGCGTTTTGGCAGGGCTTTCCTATGGCAGAGCGGACACAAGCAAGTCTGCGTAGCCTGAGTGAAGCGACGCTAAATGAGCGTATGGGTGCTGCGGTGATCCTTGCGTTGCAGGCTTTACAAGCGCAGCGCAGCATCACTTTGTCGGGTCGATTTATGCAGCAAGAACAGCAGCGCTTGCTTCAAGCGTTGCAGAAGTTGATCGCCTTGGATGTGCATGAAGAACGCGCTTCCTTTCAGGTGCTTGAGGTTGAAGACCGTCGTCGGGTGAGCTTTTCCGGTTTGCAGTTCAACATTCAACGCGATCGTGTCGAGGAAGTGCGCGATCAACAGCGCATCGTCATGGATTACAAAACCGGATCGGTGAGTGCCAGAGATTGGTATGGCGAGCGTCCGAAGAATCCACAACTACCTCTGTATGCCGTGCTTGAAGCACGCGACGGGCATGCGCTTGCGGGGGTGTTGTTTGCGCAATTTCGAGAAGGCGATTGGAAGTTTTCGGGCGAGCTCACGGAAGCTTCTTTGTTGCCCAAAGAGGCCATGAGCAAACGCAAGCCGATTGATTTCTCTGAAGCCT
>CAZZIQ010000117.1:0-2601 GCA_964654355.1 uncultured Piscirickettsiaceae bacterium | reverse complement strand
GAGCCCCACCAGCCCAGCCCCATTTCGAACAGGCCAATTCCCACGGCCTCAAAGTGTTGGCGCAGCATGTTGGCGCGTTCTTCTGCTGGGCGATCGGCAAAGGCGAGGTCGAGGTTAATGCGCGCGATTTCGCGGCGGCGCGGGACGGCGATCATGAGGAGTCGTCCGAGTCCACGACCAACAAACCGCAACACCGGCCATGGCAAGACCTTCACGCTCAGCCATAGCAGCCCGATGCCAATCCAAGTCGGCCAATAGCGGGGGTGAAATCGGGAAGAATTGCTCATAAACGCCACAGAAAACTTGGGGCATTGTCCGAGTTGAGCTACATTCTGTCCATTCCAACAAGAACCTCTGTATGCGTCTCAATCTGCCTGCCTTTTCTGCTGCCCGCGTCCTCGTCATCGGTGATGTCATGCTTGACCGCTATTGGTCGGGTCCGACCTCGCGTGTTTCGCCCGAAGCGCCTGTACCCGTAGTCCATATCAAGGGCGCGGAAGAGCGTCCGGGGGGCGCGGGAAATGTGGCCCTGAACATTGCGGCGCTGGGTGGCCAAGTCGATTTGCTCGGCCTGATTGGCCCCGATGAGGCCGGTCAATCGTTGGATCGCCTGCTGCGTGGTCGTAAGGTGCATTGCCGTTTTCAGACGGTTGAGGGCATTCAAACGGCAACCAAGCTTCGGGTGCTTTCCCGGAATCAGCAGTTGATTCGCCTCGATTTTGAGCAGGATTACTGCGATGTCGACACGAGCCTGCTGCAGGCGGAATACCAATCTTCGCTGGCGGACATGGGCGCGGTCATTCTTTCTGACTACGGCAAAGGCACGCTGTGTGACTTGCAGCCTCTGATTGAACAGGCACGCAAAGCGGGTGTGCCGGTGTTGATTGACCCGAAGGGCTCCGATTTCTCTAAATATCGTGGCGCGAGCCTGATTACACCCAACCGCTCCGAGTTTGAGGCCGTGGTGGGTTGTTGTGCGACAGAAGCCGAACTCATCGAGCGCGCACAAGCGTTACGCAAAGATCTGGACCTCGAAGCCTTACTGGTGACCCGCAGTGAGGAGGGCATGAGTCTTTTTACTGCAGAGGATGAGCCGGCGCATTTGCCGACGCATGCACGTGAGGTGTTTGATGTCACCGGTGCGGGCGACACGGTGATTGCGACCATGGCGGCCGCACGAGCGGCTGGGGCAAGCTGGCAGGACGCGATGCAAGTCGCGAATCTAGCGGCGGGGATTGTGGTCGGCAAGTTGGGTACGGCGACTGCGTCTGTTCCTGAGCTTGAGCGCGCTCTGCATGGCAGTTCGGAGAGTGGCTTTGGTGTGGTCTCGGAAGAGGAGTTGGTCGAGCGTCTTGCGGAAGCCCATGGCCGCGGGGAACGCGTGGTGATGACCAATGGCGTGTTTGATTTGCTGCACGCGGGTCATGTCACCTACCTCGAACAGGCGCGCAAACTGGGCGATCGTTTGGTCGTTGCTGTCAATGACGATGATTCCGTGCGCCGTCTGAATAAAGGACCAGAGCGTCCGCTCAATACCTTGGAAAACCGGATGACGGTCTTGTCTGCGCTGCAGGCCGTGGATTGGGTGGTGCCCTTTGGCGAAGACACGCCCGAGCGCCTGTATTGCCGTGTCTTGCCGGATGTTTTGGTCAAAGGCGGAGACTACAAGCCAGAAGATTTGGCGGGCGGCGACTGTGTGCGCAAAAACGGTGGCGAGGTCATCGTTTTACAATTTGTTGAAGGGCAGTCCACCACCGGGCTGGTCGACAAGATTCGCAAGCATTAAACGGCAAGGGTTAAAGATTTCATGATTATTGTCACCGGCGGCGCAGGCTTCATTGGCAGCAATATTGTTTCGGCGCTGAATGCGCGGGGCATCAGCGATATTTTGGTGGTGGATCACCTGCAGAACGGGCGCAAGATGCGCAACATTGCGGATCTGGACATCGCCGACTATCTCGAGGCCGAAGAGTTTCGGGCGCGAGTCGAAGCAGGCTGGGATTTCGGTAAGGTCGAAGCGGTCTTTCATGAAGGCGCTTGTTCGGCCACGACTGAATGGGACGGCCGCTACATCATGGACAACAACTACGAGTACTCGAAGGTGTTGTTGCACTGGTGTCTGGAAAACAAGATCCAATACCTCTACGCCTCGTCGGCATCCGTGTATGGACTGGGCAAGAACGGCTTTGTTGAGAATCGGGCCAATGAGCATCCGATCAATATGTACGCCTATTCGAAGTTTCAGTTCGACCAGTATGTGCGTCGCTTAGGTAAGACGGCCTCGCAGGTGGTGGGCTTCCGCTACTTCAATGTGTACGGTCCGCGCGAGCAGCACAAGGGCTCGATGTCGAGCACGGCGTTCCATTTCAATAATCAGATTCTCGACAACGGCAAGGCACGTTTGTTCGAGGGCACCGATGGCTATGCCAACGGCGCACAAGAGCGCGACTTTGTGTTCGTCGGGGATTGCGTCGATGTGAACCTGTGGTTCCTCGACCATCCGGAAAAGTCCGGTGTCTTCAATCTTGGCACTGGACGCGCGCAGCCATTCAACGATGTGGCCAAAGCGGTAGTGGCATGGCATGGCAAAGGCGAGTTGGA
>CAZZIQ010000116.1:0-2602 GCA_964654355.1 uncultured Piscirickettsiaceae bacterium | reverse complement strand
CGCGAATGGTAGGTTTTCCCAGCGAGTGTCAGCGTGTCTTCCATGACCGTTCCCAGTATCTGTGTGTCTCGTGATGTTGCGTGGCTGTCTCAGCCGCCACCGATGGCATGCACGACCTCGACTGCGTCACCTTCCTGCAGCGCATGCGTGGCATGTAAGCTGCGGGGAATGATCTCGCGGTTCACTTCGATCGCAATGCGCTTGCCGGCCAGGGCCAAATCCTCGACCAAATCTGCCAGCGTGCTGTGATCTGCGAGCGTTTTCGGCTCGCCATTCAGTTGAATTTGCATGGGCTTTCGCGTGTTTTGACACCTGCTCGGACGCAGCCCAGAATCTGCGCTCGCGCGGGTGTAGTTCAATGGTAGAACGGCAGCTTCCCAAGCTGCATACGAGGGTTCGATTCCCTTCACCCGCTCCAGATTATGACCGAAAGCCGCGCATTCTTCGCGTGGAACGAGCGAGTTTCTCCATGCGTATCGTGATTCGCCTTTTCTTGGGCCTGTTGGGTTTGATCGTCGTGGTCGCAGTCAGCGCTGCGGTTTGGGCCCGTTTTTTCTTGGATGCAGACGCCTATCGTCCGCAAATCGAGACGCAGATTGAAGCGCAGTTGGGGCGTGATATCGACCTTGGCCCGGGTTTATCCGTGTCGCTGCTGCCGTGGTTGGGCGTAGAAACCGGCACGGTGCGTTTGGCCAATGTGGATGGAGCAGAAGCGCCCATGTTGCAAGCGCGTCGCGCGCGCGTTGCGGTCCGGGTGCTGCCTTTGCTGACCGGCGCGATCGAGGCGGATACGGTAGAGCTGGATGGCGTCGTGCTGCACCTCCAGCGTGATGCGGCGGGCAAGGGCAATTGGGAGGTCGCGCAACCCGTGACAGCATCCGATTCGGCAGCATCGAACGATCCTGCGAAATCGGCACTGGCCCTGGCTGCGATTGGTGGTGTGCGGATGCAAAACGCCGAGATCCACTGGCGTGATGCGCAGGCTGGTCAAGTTGTTGCTTTGCGCAACGTGAACCTCGAAGCCGGCGCGTATCGTTCGGAGTCGGATTGGCCGATCCAGCTCTCAGCCGATTATCAATTGGCCGAAGGTCAGAGTGCGCAGCGTGGTCGCTTTACTGTCGACACCAATCTCTCGGTTGATCTAGCTGCAAAAAAACTCACGCTCAAGGCGCTGAACGCGACCCTGAATGACAGCACGCTGAAAGGTGAGCTGACCATTCTCTTAGGTCATACGATTCCGGGATTGCGCTTCAATTTGTCGCTCGATCGCTTGGATATCGATCGTTATCTCAAGGCATCAAACGAAACCGCATCATCGCAGGCGAAAGCCGATCCGGTGACCGCTGCTGCCGCAGCGGCAACGCAATTGCCGGTGGATCTGGTGCGACAGCTGGATGTAGATGGACGCTTACGCGTCGATTGGCTGCGTGGCTTCGGTCTCGAAGTGGAAAACGCCACAGTGGTGCTGCAAGCAAAAGACGGCGTGCTGTCGCTGGAGCCGTTGCGTGGTGATTTCTATCGCGGCAGCTATGACGGCGTGGTGGCCTTGGATGCGCGTGCAGAGCCCGCAACCGTGCGTATGCAAGAAAAGGTTCAGAGCGTGGATGCGGGTGCATTGATTGCGGCTTTGACCGGGCAAAGCGGTTTGCGCGGTCGCATGAATGCGGAGTTGGATGTACAGGCACAAGGTGCGGATACCCAGGCTTTACTTGAAACGCTACAGGGCGAAGTGCGCGCCGACTTGAGTGAAGCCGTTTTAGAAGGCATCAATCTCGGCCAGCTAGTGCGTCAAGCCGCCGCTGCGATTGAAGGCCAGCCGCTGCCGCAATCCGATGCGGCCAATGAAACACGTTTGGTTGATCTGCAGTTGGTGAGCTATGTGCACAACGGTGTCGCGCAAGTTGAGCGCTTATTGGCCAGCACGGATTTGTTGCTGTTGACCGGCGAAGGCCAGATCAATCTGTTGGAACAAACCTTGGCGCTCAATCTGCAAGCCGAAGTGGCATTGAATGAGGCACAAGGCTTACCGAAAGAATTGCGTCGCTTACAAGGCAAGCCGTTCCCGATCAAACTCACGGGCGTATGGAATGCGCCGAAAGTGGAAGTCGATGTTGAGCAGGCCTTGAAAGCCGTGGTGCAAGAAAAGCTACAAGAAAAGTTGGAGCGTGAGATCCAAGAACGTTTTGGCGGTGCTGGCTTGTTTGATCTGCTCGGCGGGCAAGGTGGCTTCTTAGGCGCGCCGGTTGAGGAAGGCCCGCGCCCAGTACGTCCGGTGGCGCCGAACCTTCCCAATGCACCACAAGCGCCAAGCAATGCCACACCGGCTGCGGAAGTTCCCGCGGAGCCGGTTGCAGAAGCGGCACCAGTCGCACCAGAAAAAACCGATGCGCAGAAGCTCGAAGAACAATTGCAGCGTGGTCTTGAGGATGCCTTGCGCGGCTTGTTCCGCTAATGCGCTTTTCGCTTGATGGCTTCTGACTTCGCTGCTGCCTTGCTGCGTTGGCATGCGCAGCATGGACGCCATGACTTGCCGTGGCAGCAACCACGCTCGGCGTATCGGGTTTGGGTATCTGAAATCATGCTGCAGCAAACACGGGTCGAA
>CAZZIQ010000115.1:0-2631 GCA_964654355.1 uncultured Piscirickettsiaceae bacterium | reverse complement strand
CAACAATCCGGCGCGACGACCGGTACAGCGGGGCCGTAGCCCGTGGCGGTGGGGAGGGCAGGGGCTAATTGCCGTTTTATTCTGGCTTGCGTTGCCGCAGGCGCAGGCGGAATCAGTTTTGCCGAAGCTGGATTTTACCTTGCCCGATGTGCGGACGGAGGATGGCACAAAAACGATTTCGCTATCTGATTACCGCGGCCAGTGGGTCATTGTGAATTTCTGGGCAACCTGGTGTCCGCCCTGTCGTAAGGAAATGCCTGACTTGCAGGACTTTCACGCGAAGTATCAAAAGGCCGGTAAGGCGGCGGTATTGGCTGTGAATTTTCACGAAGAAGATCTTGCTGCGATTCGTTCTTTCCTGAATGATCTATGGCTGGAGTTTCCGGTTGCCTACCTGGCCCCTGGAGCGCGGCTGAAAGGATTTCGCGTGCGTGGACTGCCAACTACCTATGTGATTCATCCTGAAGGCTGTGCGGTTGCGCGCGAGGAGGGGGAGATCACGGCGGCGGATCTAGAGCGCTTTATCGAAAATTACGAAAAAGAAGGTAAAGGCTGTACAACATGAATCAGCGTTTCGGTTTTTTCACAAGACTTCGTCAGCGCGTCGCAATGCTGCTGACGCTCGTACTGTTGGGGACCTCCTTGGCGCATGCCGAGTTGCGCGATCCGCTCACAAATTTTTTCCACAGTGGTTTTGGTGATCTCAAAGAAGAAGCTGAAACCGCTAAGGCCGACGGGCAGCTTGGTGTGTTGCTGATGTTTGAGTCGGATGATTGCCCGTTCTGTACACGCATGAAGAATGAGGTGTTGAATCGTGTGGTGGTGCAGGATTGGTATCGCGAGCGCTTCCGAATTTTGATGATCAATGTCGATGGGGATCTCGACATTACCGATTTCGATGGCAATACCGTTGCCGAGAAGGATTTTGCATTCAAGCACAATCGTGTGCGTGCAACGCCAGTGTTTGTTTTTTTTAACACCGAAGGTGAGCGCTTAGCGCGCTATACCGGCGCTACCTCTGGAATTGATGAGTTCATGTTGCTTGGGCGTTATGTTGCCGATGGACATCATAAAGAGGGTTCGTTCACCAAATTTAAACGTGCGCAGCGCGAAGCAGTTACGCCGTAATCTATGCGGTACTTAAATTCGTTCCGAGGAATCGCATTGCTGCAGAAGAGGAGTCTTCAGCTCACGGTTGTGGCTGCCTTGGTCTCAGGTTTGTTTGCACAGGTGCAGGCGCAATCGAATCTTCCTGTGTGGCCGGAGCCGTTGACACTTGAATTTGCGTTGGAGCAAATCAATACCCAGCGCCCTGAGGTTTTGTTGGCACAAGCCGAGGTGGATGTGGCGATGGCGGCAGTCGCACAGACGCGTGCGCAGGATGCCGCTCAAGTTCGTCTCGAAGCGCGTGCAGCTTGGCTGGATCCTGTGCCCAGTTCGACGGATCAGTCCTCAGATGATCATCGCCTCGCGCTGATTGCGCGTAAGCGTTTGTATGATTTCGGCTATAGCCGCGCACGTGCGCAGTCGGTGGATGCAGCGGCACATGCTGAGTCGCTGCGCTACCGGGTGGCACTGGCGCAGCAGCGCGTGCGCGTACTCGATCGTTTTTATGGTGTCTTGATTGCGGATCAGCGGTTTGCACGGGATAACGAAGCCATGGCCATTGCCTATGTCACCTTCGACAAGGTGCGCGAGCGGCATGCCCTGAAGGAAATCTCCGATGTGGATTTGATGGATGCGGAGGCGACTTACGAGCAGGCCTTATTGGTGCGCAACGCGGCGGATCAGGCGCGGCGTCTAAGTCGGCAGCGTTTGGCGAATGTCTTGGGTCGTCCCGATATTTTGCCGTCCGAGGTGCTGGCGCCGAACTTCCTGCCATCGGCGATTCCTGAAGAAGTGAATCCGTGGATCGAGCGTGCGTTGCAGCACAGCCCTGAGATTCAAGCCGCACAGGCGCAGTTGAATGCGGCGCAGCAGGCCTTGGCGGCGGCGCGTAATTCAGGCGGTCCAACTCTCGAGGCGGAAGGGCAGGTGGCGGCTTACTCGCGCAAGATTGGTTCGCGTGAACCTTGGCAGGCGGCACTCATTTTTAATCTGCCGTTGCAGGATGGCGGCACTGAGGATGCCAATGTAGCGAAGGCGCGGGCGGAACAGTTGCGTGCTCAAGCGCAGTTGGAATCAATCCAGCTGGAGGTGCGAGAGCATGTTCTCGCACTGTGGTTAGAGTTGCAGCGTTTGCGTGGTCAATTGCGCGCAAACAAACAATATAGCGACTTCCGTGAGTTGTATCTCGATCGTAGTCGTGCCGAATACGAGTTGGAAATGCGTACCGATCTCGGTGATGCCATGGTGCAAGCCAGCGATGCGCGACTGCGTCATTTGCAATACCAGCGTGATGTTCTCGTCACGCAGGCCAAACTTGAATTGCTATTGGGCGAAGCCTTGGTTTCACCGGCTGGAAGCTAATTGGGAGCGCATATGAAGAATCAACACTGGGGGATGCTGCTGGGATTGCTTTGGGCGGGGATGGCCAGTGCACAAACGCTTGTGCTCTCCGTCCCGGGCAGTGGTCGAGTTGCCGAAGTGATGGTGAGCCCGGGACAACAAGTCCGCGCGGGAACCTTGTTG
>CAZZIQ010000114.1:0-2632 GCA_964654355.1 uncultured Piscirickettsiaceae bacterium | reverse complement strand
GCGATCAGAAGGAGGCTGATGGAAATCAGGGTGCGCATGGACGTGTTTGTGTTTCGCTGTGCTTAACGACTGGCGCGCCACTGTTGCAGGCTTTGCAACGCCGGGCTGGTGGGGGCGTCGCCGGGGAAGGGTGTGCGCGCGAGCGCATCCAGCGCCATCAAGGTTTCTTCAACCACGTTGGCGTTGAGGTCGTAGTAATCGTGCAGGCTGCTTTGTGCGGAACGCAGGGTCTCGCTCCAGGTGTTGGCATCGCGCTGGAGTAAGGCAAGGCGCGCTTGTTCCAGGCGCAGGCGAATTTGTTGATCGAGCAAGAAGCGATCTTCGGCCATCAACTGTGGGCGCAGGCCATCTTCGAGGTTGCGAATGCGGACAAGGCTCTTGAGTTCATGGCCGAGCAGACTCAGCCAAGCGCGCCAATCTTTCCAGTCTTGCGGAATCTCTGTTGTGTCTTGGCTGGATTCGATTTGCTTGCGCATCTCGGTCGGTAACGGCAGTGCGGGGATTTGATCGCTGATGCGTTGTAGCTCTTGCGTGAGGGTTACCCGATCAAGGCGAGGGTGGGCGTGCAGTGCGTCATAGTCGCTTTTCAGGCCTTGCAAGAGGGCGGTGAGCGCCGCGTCGTTCAGACTTTGTTGCAGGCCTTCGAGTTGGCGACCGGCACGATGCATCATCGCCAAAGCTTCATCCCGCGTCGCTTCGTTTGCACTGCGCGCATTGGCGCGCCGCAGCAGCGCCTCGACCTCATCCAATTGCATGTTTTGTGCGCGACCGAGCACGGTCTGCTGCAAGGCGTTGATGCGTGTGTCGAAGTCGGCGCGCAGCGTTTGTTCGCGCTGGCTTTGTTCGATTTGGGTTTGTTGGAGTTGATTGAGCTGGCGCTGCAGTTCGAGCAGTTGTTGTTCGAGTTGCAGGCGGGTTTGTGCGCTTAGCTGTTCGGCCGCGTCTAGTGCGGCTGCGGTTTCTTGTTGTTCGTTGGTTTTTTGCGCGACGTCGTCTTGGAGTTTGACGATGTGCCATGCACCTGCGGCGACGCTGCCGGCGATGACGGCAAGCCCTAGGGTTTTGGCGAAGCGCTTCCAGCTCGGTGCGGGGACGTTGGCTTCAACGGTCGCAGTTGTTTCGGCATCCGCATCCGCGGTTTCCGTGGGGGGTGTTTGCGCGGATGGAGAGGATTCAGACATGCGTTACTTCGGTTGAATGCAGGCGGCCAGTGTAGCAAGGACTTGGGCATCACTGGGTGGCTGGGCAATGGCGACGTTGCGAAAGCCGAGCTCAAGAGCATGCTTTTGCGCGCGCTCGCTGGGCGTGATCAGCCAGCGTTGGCGCAGCGCTGCGGTGCCCTTGCTTCCGGCAAGCTCAATCAAGTTATCCAGACCATCGGCACTGGTGACGATGGCGGCATGCAATTGATCGGCATCGAGTAGTTTCTGAATCGGTGCGAAGTCGGCTTCGGGCTTGGTGCGGGTGTAACACTCGGCATACTCAACTTCCGCACCGCGTTTGCGCAGGGTGTTGGCGAGGGTTTCACGCCCACCGACACCGCGGAAGATCACGATGCGCACGCCATCCACCGCTTGCAGCTCGGGCAGCTCGAGCAGGCCTTCGCTATCGAAACGGGTTTCCGGAATCAGATCGACCGTCAGGCCGCGATGTTCGAGTTCGCGTTTGGTGGCCAGACCCACGCTCGCGACGTGGAGTTTGTTGGGCCAGGTTTCGCCGCGCGCCTCGATCCGCTCGAGTCCGAACTGCGCCGCATTGGCGCTGATGAAAATCGCGAGGTCAAACTCGGCCAGCTCATCCAAGACCGCATCGACCGGGCTGGGCGTGGGCATGGCAGTGATTTGGAGGGTGGGGAATGAAAGCGCTTCGCCGCCTGCCGCCTGCATGGCTGCGATGAAATCCGTGGCCTGATCGGCCGGACGCGTGGTCAGCACGCGCACGCCGGTGAGTTTGGGAAGGGAATCAGGTGTCGCGTTGGCCATAAACAGCGGCAAGGATGCGATCAGCGCCGCGGGCAAGCAAGTCGGCCCCGAGTTTCGTTCCGAGTGCTTCGGCCTCGCTGCGCGGGCCCTCAATTTCGCCTCGAATCATTTCCTTTCCATCGGGCGAGCCGACCAAGCCGCGCAAGTAAATGCGATCCAAGCTTTCGCCGCGCAATTCGGCATAGGCACCGATTGGCACCTGACAGCCGCCCTCGAGCTTGGCGTTCATGGCGCGTTCAGCGCGCACACGATCGGCGGTGTCGGGGTGGTGCAGGATGGAAATCAGGCCTTGTATATAAGTGTCGTTGTCACGGCATTCGATGCCGACCGCGCCTTGGCCGACGGCGGGCAGCATCACCTCGGGCGGGATGAACAGGCGAATGCGGTCTTCGAGCTTGAGTCGAATGAGGCCAGCGCTGGCCAGAATGATGGCGTCGAATTCACCGGCATCGAGCTTGCCAAGGCGGGTTTGCACGTTGCCGCGCAGGTCGGAGACCTGCAAATCCGGGCGCAGACTAAGAATTTGGCAGCGGCGGCGCAGGCTGGAGGTGCCGACGCGCGCGCCTTGCGGCAGCGCATCAATGCTCTCGAAGGTGTTGGAGACGAAGGCGTCGCGCGGGTCTTCGCGCTCGCAGATCACCGACAGGCCA
>CAZZIQ010000113.1:0-2670 GCA_964654355.1 uncultured Piscirickettsiaceae bacterium | reverse complement strand
TCCTGCCGGCATCCAGACGGAATCTGTTACCTGATTTTTTGGATCTTTGTTTTTGCCTCTCGCGGCGCGCCCTATTGCACAGCCGGGCCAAAAAATCGAGCTTGATCGTATCACTGCCGGCTAGTCTGGAAAAGAGGCTAAAAGAATTTTTAGCACAATTTCTCTTGTATTTTCAGTCGCCTAGCCGGAGAAGTGCGCGGAATTTGGAGCTAAAAACTTCTTCTCATCCACGCCCAGAGAGGATTATTGCAACGGCCGAGTCGCTAGAATGCGCGGATGTCGATGATTCAGATGCCCCCAGCGGCGCCTCCCGCAACCCGTGTGCGTTACTGCCAGATTGATTCTGACCAGGCGGGCCAGCGTGTGGATAACTTTTTAATCCGTGAGTTAGGGGGGGTTCCAAAAACCTTGGTCTATCGGATTCTGCGCAAGGGCGAAGTGCGGGTAAACAAGGGGCGGGTGAAGCCCGAATACCGCCTGCAGGCTGGCGATGAGGTGCGCATTCCGCCGGTGCAGACTGCGTCCAAATCTGAAGTGACGGTCGACGCGCGGTCAGCGGATACCATCGAAATTCCGATTTTATTTGAGGACAACGCGCTGTTAGTGGTGAATAAGCCGAGTGGGCTGGCAGTCCATGGAGGTTCCGGCCTCAGCTTTGGCCTCATTGAGCTGCTGCGCCGGCAACGGCCAGATGAAAAGTATCTGGAGCTCGCGCACCGTTTGGATCGTGAGACTTCAGGCGTGTTGCTCTTGGCCAAGTCACGTAAGGCCCTCATGAGCCTGCATACGCAGCTCCGCGAACGCCACACCGAGAAGCATTACCTTGCCTTGCTCTGCGGACGTTTGCGCAAGACCCGTGAGATCAATGCTGCTCTGCGCAAAAACACCTTACAGTCAGGCGAGCGCGTGGTGCGGGTGGATGCGACAGAAGGGCGTGCTGCGCTGTCACGCTTCAAACCGATAACACAGTACGCTGGTGTTACTTATGCGGACGTTGAAATCTTGACTGGCCGCACGCATCAGATCCGTGTGCATGCGCAACATGCGGGTTTGCCGTTGGCTGGCGATGCCAAATATGGTGAGCGCGCCTGCAATCAGCGCTTGCGTTCTTTCGGTTTGAAACGCTTGTTTTTGCATGCATCGGAACTTCATCTACGCCATCCGCTCAGTGCAGAGCCCTTGTGTTTTCGTGCGCCCTTAGCGCACGACTTACAACGTGTGCTCGATCGCTTGCAGTGCGAGTCGTTGCCCGCTGGCCCCACTGAAACCTGATCATGCCAGACGAAAACCATTTTGATCCCACACAGATTCGCCTTGTTGTGTTCGACTGGGATGGCACCTTGATGGATTCCGAGCACGCCATCGTGCAGAGCATGCAGCGCGGGATTGCAGACCTTGGATTGGAGCCACGCACAGACGCTGAAGTCCGCAACATTATTGGTTTAGGTCTGCGGGAGGCGGTGAGTGCACTTTATCCGGCAGGAGAGGCAGATCTACCGGAGCGTTTGGCCGAAGCCTATCGAACACACTGGTTTCAATTCTCACAGGATCAGCGCGACTTGTTTCCGGGTGTACGTGAGTTGTTGGAATGGCTAGATGCGCAGGGCTACTTGATTGCCATTGCGACCGGTAAAAGTCGTCGTGGCCTCAATCGCGTGCTGAGTGACTCAGGCCTTGAGTCATTGATTCATGCCAGTCGTTGTGCCGATGAAACGCGCTCTAAACCGCATCCACAAATGCTAGAAGAGATTCTGACGTTGCTCGGCGTGGCAGCGAGCGAAGCAGTTATGGTCGGTGATACTGAGTACGACATGGAGCTAGCGCGCAATGCCGGCGTGCATCCCATTGCAGTCTGCTATGGAACCCATGAACCCGAGCGACTCCATCGTTATGCCCCGCTTGCCTGCCTAGAGTCGTTACATGGTATCCGCACGCTACTCACGCAGTAAATCAACGCCCTCGTTTTCCAGCATCTGAATCAAACGGATCAGCGGTAAGCCCATCAAAGCGGCTGGGTCATCGCCTTCGAGGCGCTCGAACAGCGCGATGCCAAGGCCCTCAGAGTGAAAGCTACCCGCGCAGGAAAAGGGTTTTTCTTTATCGATGTAGCCCTTGATTTGTGCGGCATCCAATTCGCGGAATTTGACCGTAAATGGCTCCACGAGAACTTGCTGCAGTCCGGTATCTGCGTTGTGTAGGCACAAACCCGTGTAGAACTGGACAGTCTTGCCTGAAGCCATTTGCAATTGGCGAAAGGCGGTCTCGGCATCGCCTGGCTTGCCAAGAATCTGCTCTTGGTTCACTGCAACCTGATCCGAGCCGATCACTAAGGCGCCCGGGTGGCGCTCAGCCACAGCTACTGCTTTTTCGCTGGATAGCCGGCGTACCAGCTCAAGAGCGGATTCGCCCGGACGTGCGCGTTCATCAATGTCGGGGCTGTCGCAAATAAAGGGGATTTGCAGCCGTTCGAGCAGGATTTTGCGTGATTTGGAGGAGGAGCCCAGAACAAGCGTGGGCAGGGCAGGGCGATCAACAGACATCATGACTCCAGGATCGATGAAAAAACGTGCGCAGAATCAGCGAGTTCGGGTTCCGGGCGCTGGCCACGGGGTATAGATTTGTTTTGACTGAAACGCCCTGAAATCTTATCATTACGCGCTTATGTCGGAA
>CAZZIQ010000112.1:0-2780 GCA_964654355.1 uncultured Piscirickettsiaceae bacterium | reverse complement strand
GCGCAGCATCGCAAGCGGGTGCAGCAGCATTTCGATCAGGTCGCCGCTGCGCCTCAGTTGGATGCGCAGGCGGAAGACCCGATGCAGCAGATTTGGCGCAGCCCGGATAGCGAACCGAGTTTGAACGCACTGTATAAAGCGGGTTTCAAAAAAGCCGAAGCGGCTGGTGCCTTGTTGCAGAACTTCCACGAGAGCAGTTGGGTGCAAGGGCAGAGCGCGACCGCGCGCGATCGCTTGGATGCGCTGATGCCCTTGGCCTTGGGTGCCGTGGCGCATACGCCGAATCCGGATGCGGTGTTGCCGCGCTGGGTCAGCTTGCTTGAGGCGATTGGGCGTCGCAGTGTGTATTTCGTGTTGCTTAGCGAAAACCCATTGGCCTTGTCGCAGCTACTCAAGTTAATCGCGGCGAGCCCGTGGATTGCACAGCGCTTGGGCCAGCAGCCCGCGTTGCTGGATGAATTGTTGGATCCGCAGGCCTTGCTGCATCCGCCAAACGCCGGCGAGCTGGCCGCCGAGCTGGCTGAGAAGCTCGCGGCGATTCCGGCCGAGGATGAGGAGGCGATTCTCGATGCGCTGCGGCGCTTTCGTGATGGCCATGCATTGCGTGTGGCCGCGGCGGATGTGATGGGTTCGATGCAGCTGATGGTGGTGAGTGATCAGCTGACCTGGATCGCCGAGGCGATTGTGCGCGAGGTGGTGCGGATTGCGTGGCGACACATCACCACGCGTGATGGCGGCCTTGCGGGCACTTCGGCTGAGGCGCCGGGCTTTGCGGTGGTTGCCTATGGCAAGTTCGGCGGAATTGAGCTCGGCTATGGCTCAGATCTGGATCTGGTGTTTCTGTATCGCGAGGATCTGCCCGAGGCGACGCGCAAAGGCCTGCCACGCGAGACTTTTTTTGTGCGTCTGGCGCAGCGCGTCATTCATCTTTTAGAGACGCGCACCTTGGCGGGTGTGTTGTATGAGGTGGATCCGCGTTTGCGACCGCGTGGCGCTTCGGGGCAGTTAGCCGCCTCATTGGCCGACTTTGCGCACTACCAAGCCGATGAGGCCTGGACCTGGGAGCATCAGGCCTTGGTGCGGGCGCGTGGGGTGGCGGGCGATCCAGCGGTATTGCGTGGATTTGACGAGGTGCGTGCAGAGACCTTGGCGCGAACGCGTACGGCCGAAACCTTGCATGGTGAGGTGGTGGAGATGCGCGAAAAGATGCGCGCAAGCCTCGATAAGAGCAAGGCGACGGTGTTTGACCTCAAGCAAGGTGCGGGCGGGATTACCGATCTGGAGTTCATCGTTCAATACCTGGTGTTGCGCGATGCGGCGGCGCAGCCGGTGTTGCTGGGTTGGACCGACAATATTCGTCTGCTCGAGGTGTTTGGGCGCATGGGTGCGATGGCGGCCGAGGAGGCGGAGGGCCTGATTTCGGCCTATCGGCGCCTGCGCGCGGCAATTCATCGCGCTGCACTGCAGGGCGAGGCCGCGGTGATGCCGCTGGATGCCGCTGGGGTATTGGCCGATCCTGAGCTCGAGCGTGCGCGCAAAAGAATCCAACAGGCGTGGTCAACGCACATGAGTCCAACCTAGAGCCCCACAGGATGAGGCGGGGCGGCTAAAATGCAGCACTTTATCTCCCGGAGAAGACTGTGATGACCATGGATGATCGCGATGGCGTGATTTGGCTGGATGGCCAGATGGTGCCGTGGCGCGAAGCGAAGACCCACGTGCTGACCCATACCCTGCATTACGGTATGGGCGTGTTCGAGGGCGTGCGCGCGTACAAAACCGAACGCCATGGCACGGCGATTTTCCGCCTGCAGGAGCACACGGATCGTTTGTTCCGCTCGGCCAAGATCCTCAACATGCCCATGCCGTACAGCAAGGATGAGGTGAATGCAGCCACGCGTGCCGCGGTGCGCGAGAACAATCTTGAGTCGGCATACATCCGTCCGATGTGTTTTTATGGTTCGGAAGGCATGGGGCTGCGCGCTGACAACCTTAAGGTGCATGTCATGGTGGCAGCGTGGGCCTGGGGCTCGTACCTCGGCGCCGAGAACATGGAGCGCGGCATTCGCATTCGAACTTCGTCGTTCACCCGTCATCACGTCAACGTGACCATGTGCAAGGCCAAAGCGAATGGCAACTACATGAACTCGATGCTGGCCTTGCAGGAGGCCACGCGTGATGGCTATGACGAAGCCTTGTTGTTGGATGTCGATGGCTTTGTCGCCGAAGGCAGTGGTGAAAACTTCTTCATCGTGCGCGATGGTCAGATCTATACCCCGGCGCTGACTTCGGCCTTAGATGGCATTACTCGCGCGACCATCATTCAGCTTGCGAAAGAAGAGCTGGGCCTGGAGGTGATCGAGAAGCGCATCACCCGTGATGAAACCTATGTTGCCGATGAAGCGTTCTTTACCGGGACAGCGGCGGAAGTGACACCGATTCGTGAGGTCGATGGCCGTGCAATTGGTGCCGGCTCGCGCGGACCGATTACAGAACGACTGCAAGCGCTGTACTTTGATCATGTCTATGGTCGTCGTGCGCAGCATACCGAGTGGCTGACGACTGCGTAACCTGCGTTAAGGAATTGTGATGACAACTGAAACGCAAACGGCACCGATGGAAGATAAGCTGCCGCGCGAACGCGTGCATAAAGTGACTGTCACGGACTTGCCGTTGCATTGTCCAACGCCAGAGATGAGTTTGTGGAATGCGCATCCGCGCGTGTTCCTCGATATCAAAGCGGCAGGCGGCAAGATTGTGTGCCCGTATTGTGGTGAGAC
>CAZZIQ010000111.1:0-2864 GCA_964654355.1 uncultured Piscirickettsiaceae bacterium | reverse complement strand
CTTGTTAATAGATTGGGAGAGGTTCCATGCGAATTTTTGAAGAAATTGAATCCGAGGTGCGCGGCTATATCCGTGCGTTTCCGACCGTGTTTGAGACCGCGAAGGGCTCGTTGTTGATCGATGAGCAGGGGAATCGCTACGTCGATTTCTTTGCCGGTGCCGGGACGCTCAACTATGGGCATAACAATCCCTTGGTTTCTGAAGCAATGATCGAATACTTGCAGAAAGATGGCATTGTGCACGCGCTGGATAAGGCGACCTCGGCGAAGAAAGCCTTTCTCTATAAGTTTCGCGACACCATTCTTGCGCCGCGTAATTTGGAATACAAAATCCAGTTCACCGGCCCGACCGGTACCAATGCGGTCGAAACCGCGCTCAAGCTCGCGCGTATGGTGAAGCGTCGTTCGAACGTGATTGCGTTCACGCATGGCTATCACGGCCTAACCATGGGGTCCCTTGCGGTTACCGGTAACTCGTTTTATCGCGATGAATCCTACGGGGTGCGCCACAACACGGCGTTCATGCCCTATGACGGGTTCTTTGGTCCTGAGGTGGATACCTTGGTGTATCTGCGTCGTTTCCTTGAAGAGCAGGGCAGCGGGGTTGATCTTCCGGCTGCGATCATTGTCGAAACCGTGCAAGGTGAAGGCGGTATCCATGTGGCATCAGATGATTGGGTGCGCGGGCTTGCCGACATTTGTCGTGAGTTCGACATCCTGCTCATCATCGATGACATCCAAATGGGTAATGGCCGTACCGGAACCTTCTTCAGCTTTGAGCGTGCCGGCATCAAGCCTGACATGGTGACCTTGTCGAAATCCATTGGTGGCGGCTTGCCGCTTTCGCTGCTGTTGATGCGCCCTGAGCTCGATCAGTGGCAGCCCGGTGAACACACCGGCACCTTCCGCGGTAACAACCTCGCCTTCATTGCGGCAACCCAAGCCTTGTCCTATTGGGACAATGAAGATCTGAGTCAGGCCGTGAAGTACAAGGGCGACATTCTGCGTGATGAACTGAATCGCATCATTGCTAAATTCCCAGAGTTTGATGCGTCCTTGCGTGGGACCGGCATGGTCTGGGGCATCGACTTCCCGCAGCAGGGAGTGGCGAGTCAGATCTCAGCAGAGGCCTTCAACCGTGGCCTCGTGATCGAGTTGGCGGGGACGCAGGACCAAGTGTTGAAGTTCTTGCCCGCGCTGACGATTGAAGAAGAGATCCTGCGCGAGGGCCTGCAGATCGTGGAAGATTCCATTCAAGCCGTGTTGGAGGGTCGCGGTCGCACCGTGACGGGAGCCGCGGCATGATCATCCGGCGTTTAGCGCAGGTGCGCGGTAGTGCGCGTGAGGTGGAAGCAGAAAACGGCAACTGGGTCAGTCGACGTTTTTTGCTCAAAGACGATGACATGGGATTCTCCATGCATGACACCCTCATTCGTGCCGGCACCGAAACCTACATTCATTACAAGAACCACCTTGAAGCGGTGTACTGCGTGCAGGGGTGCGGTGAGATTGAAGACCTTGAAACGGGCACGACGCACACCATCGAAGACGGCATGTTGTATGCCCTCAACGGGCATGAGCGGCATTACCTGCGCTGTAGCGAAGAAATGCGCTTGATTTGTGTGTTCAATCCGCCGTTATCCGGCAAAGAAGTCCACGACAAGGATGGCGCGTATCCGGCCGAGGTTTGAGCGCTCAAGACTTCGGCACACGTTTTTCGCTGACCTTCGCGTGGAAGCTTCCATCGCTCAGACGCACCTGAATCGCTTGATCGACCTTGACCTGTTTCACGGAGGTGAGCGGCTTGTCTTCGGCGGTCAAGGCAACCGCATAACCGCGCGCAAGGGTGGCGAGCGGGCTGACCTGCTCCAGGCTTTGGGCAAGGTGGTGCCAGTCTTGTTGCCCCTGTTGCAGCCGTTGTTTCACGCTCAGGTCCAAGCGACGTCTCCATTCCCTAACCGCAGACTGATGCGTACGCGACCAATCGAGTTTCCAGGGTTGTTGTAAGCGCTGCTCGAGTTGGCGCAGTCGCAGCTGCTGTGTTTTGAGTTGTTGTTGCGGCGAGCGCAGTTTGGCTTGGACTGCAGTGAGGCGATGGCTGCGCTGTTGTAGATCGCGCCGAAGGCTTTGTTGCAGGCGCGTGTCGAGGTGGTCGAGTTTCAGTTGTGCGTGTTGCAGTCGAGACGTGAGCTGCCGCTGCATCTGTACAAGCGGATGTTCGACGCGGCGCAGCAAGGCGTGTGCATCGGGGGCAACGAGCTCGGCGGCCGCTGAAGGTGTGGCGGCACGTAAGTCAGCGACGAAATCCGCCAATGTTGTGTCGCTCTCATGGCCAACCGCGGAAACGATCGGGACCGGGCTGTCAAAGATGGCTTGCAACACCGCTTCTTCATTGAACGCCCACAAGTCTTCGAGCGAGCCGCCACCACGCCCGACGATCAACACATCGCAACCGCCTTGCGTGCTGGCGTGACGAATCACTTCGGCAAGTTGGGGTGCGGCGGTCTTGCCTTGCACGGGTGCTGGAAACAGTCGCAGCGGTATGCCTGGAAAGCGTCGACCGAGCACGCTCAATAAATCATGAATTGCCGCACCCGAATCGGACGTAACGATACCAATGCGGTGCGGCAAGGTCGGTAGGGCGCGCTTGCGCGCCGCATCAAACCAGCCGGCATCCTGCAACGTGTTCCGCAGTACTTCGTAGGCGCGACGCAGTGCGCCTTCGCCAGATTCTTCCATGTGTTCGACGACGAACTGGAAGCGCCCATACGGCTCGTACAGTGTGACCTTGCCGCGTAGCAAAACGTGTTGGCCTTCCGTCGGCTTGAAGCGCAGCAGGCGATTTTGGTTGCGGAACATCGCGCA
>CAZZIQ010000110.1:0-2929 GCA_964654355.1 uncultured Piscirickettsiaceae bacterium | reverse complement strand
TAAAAAACGCCCCGAAGGGCGTTTTTTAGTGGGTCAGAAGAATGCGTTACGCAGCGTTACCCGTTAGACGGGTGTACTTCTCCATCAACTCTTCTTTGGTTTCCTTATGATCCGGGTCGAGCAGGCAACAATCGACTGGACAGACCTCAACACACTGCGGCTCGTCATAGTGGCCCACGCACTCGGTGCACTTGGTCGGATCAATTTCATAGATCTCATCGCCCTGATAAATCGCTTCGTTCGGGCACTCAGGCTCACAAACATCGCAGTTGATGCATTCGTCAGTAATGAACAGGGACATGTTCGATCTCCATTAATCAGGTTGCAGCCGCGCGTCTCAAACGCTGCTGGATGGCAGTCAGTACAGCTGGATGGACGAAGCTTGCCACATCTCCACCCAATTGTGCGATTTCCCGCACTAAGGTTGATGAAATGAGGGCGCGCTGCTCACCTGGGGTCAGAAACACGGTTTCGATTTCTGGTGCGAGCTGTCGATTCATCCCGGCGAGCTGAAATTCAAACTCAAAATCTGAAACGGCACGCAATCCACGCAGAATCACACCCGCATCCAACCGGCGCACGTAATCGACCAAGAGGCCCTGAAACGGCTCCACCCGCACTCCACTCACGCCATCCAGCGCAGCACGCGCCATCTCGACCCGTTCATCCAATGAGAACCAGGGTTGTTTCGGCGTTTGTGCCGCCACCGCGACCGTCACACTCTCGAACAAGCGCGCAGCGCGCTCGATCAGATCGGTGTGGCCAAGCGTGATAGGGTCAAAGGTTCCAGGATAGACGGCATGCATCGCGGCAGCTTAGGCGTCTACGGCCTCTCTCGCAAGCAACCCAAAGCGGACATCCCCCGCACGACCTTCGCGGCGTAGAGCCCAACCCACAGGCACCAGCGCGGCAAACTCAACATCCGCCTCGGCTTCCACATAGATCTGTGTATCCGAATGCAGATGCATGCCGTCACACAGGACGGCGAGCGCCTCAGGCAGCAACCCCTGCCCAAACGGTGGATCGAGAAAGATCAGATCATATGGGCCTGCGTGCGCCTGCAATGCAGCGCGCCAATCCCCAGCAAACAGCTCTGCACCCTGCACCCACTCGCCCAAGATTCGCCGTAAGGCGCCCTGTGCTGCACCGTCCCGCTCGACCAACAGCGCTGAAGCCGCACCACGTGACAGCGCCTCGATCCCCAGCGCGCCACTGCCTGCAAACAAGTCGAGCACGTGTGCGCCCATAAGCCGTGGCTGCAACCAATTGAAAACCGTTTCGCGCACACGATCCGGGGTAGGGCGCAAGCCTGGACGATCGGGCACGGTCAGTTTTCGACCGCGCCATTGCCCCGCAATCACGCGCACCTGGCCAGGAACTTGTGCTGGCGCCTTAGAAGTCGAACTGGATTTCAAACGAGTCATTCATTAGGTTGTTACGCGACCCACGCGCACCACAATCAAACGCTCTGGATGCACCCGGCGTTGAAACGCGTCACGCACGTGCTCAAGCGTGACCGTCTCGACACGCTCAATGAAACGATCGAGGTAATCCAACGGCAATCCATAGAAACCCATCACGGCAAGGTTTTCAGTGATCTTGCTATTGCTATCCAAGCGCAAGGCAAAGCCACCAATGATGTTATCTTTGGCACGCTGCAACTCATCTGCGTTCGGTCCTTCATTGATGAAGCGCTGCAGGGTTTCGCGCAAGACCGTGAGCGCTTGGTCGGCTTGATCATTGCGTGTTTGCAAGCCCATCTGGAACGGGCCATTCACCCGCATCGGCATGAAATAGCTATAGGCGCTATACGCCAATCCACGCTGCTCACGAATCTCATCAGACACACGCGAGACCAAGCCGCTCCCACCCAAAATGTGATTGCCGACATACAACGCGTAATAATCCGGATCAGTACGCGACATGCCTGGCTGTCCTACTAACAAATGGGTTTGCTCCGAGGGATAGTCGATCACCTTGGTTGTCGCAGCATTGGGAAGATGTGCTGAATCCACCGGCGCGGCCGGATCTCCACTGGGCAAGCCACGTAATACGCGTTCAACAACCTCTTCAGCCTCTAACCGAGTCAACTGCCCAACTATCGCAACGGTCGCATTGCGTTGTACGTAATAGGTCGCATGGAAATCCCGAACCGCCTGCAGCGTCAGTCGATCGATGCTTTCTGCTGTACCACCAGGTGGCTCAGCATAGACATGACCCGCATACATCGTACGCCAGAAGGCTTCGTCCGCTATATCACCTGGATCTTGTTGACGGGCCTCGATGGCCACGCGCATCTGCTCAACTTCACGCTGAAACGCAGCCTGCGGGAAACTCGGTCGCGCCAGCATGTCCGAAGCCATATCGAGCGCCGCATGCAAAATGCGCTCTTCACGCAGACTGCGCAAACTCAACAGCGCCATGTCACGCAACGAACTGGTCGAAATCTGCACACCCAAGGCATCCAAGTCACTTGCCAAGGTTTCTTCGTCGCGTGCACCCGCACCGGCATTCAAGAGTTGATTGGTGAGTTGCGCGAGACCGGCGCGCACATCATCGCGCGCTGCGCCCGCATCGAATACGACGCGCACATCCACCATCGGCAAATCCATTACCGGGACATACAAGACACGCGCTCCACCAGTACTCTGCCAGGTTTGAATTTGCGGTGTCGCTGCAACAGGCGCAGCCAAGCCCAACAACACAAGTACAGCAAAGAATTGAGAACGCATTGGTCTAAACCGGTTGAATTGTTGAACCCACTTGAAACGAAGCGTGATGACAAAGCTTTCAGTGATCACGGTGACCACCTCCCATCGCTGCCCGCGCTTGCCGCTTGGCCGCTTCTTCATCTAAAGGCTGCGGATCCAATACCGCAATCGTACGCTTGGAAGGCTGCAAGTATTTCTGGGCTACAGATCGCACCTCT
>CAZZIQ010000109.1:1790-2934 GCA_964654355.1 uncultured Piscirickettsiaceae bacterium | reverse complement strand
ACAAATCCTCGGCCAGCACGATGTGCGTGACTGCCGACAAGTAGCCGGGTGCGAGGGAGAGTGAAGTGAGATGGGTCAGCTTGCGGGCCCCCTGACCGACTTCTTCCATCAGTTCGCGGTTAGCGGCTTCCTCAATGGATTCCTCGCCATCGATTTTGCCTTTGGGAAAACCGAGCTCGTATTGATGGGTGCCGGCCGCATACTCACGAATCATCAGCACTTCGTTCGGTCCTGAGACCGGAACGACCAGTACGGCACCACGGCGCGAGCCACGCAGGCGCTCGTATTCAGTTTCCACACCGTTCGCAAAGCGCAGGCTCAGGCGCTCAACATGAAAAATACGACTTTGCGCAACGGTTTCTTGGTGCAGGATTTCGGGCTTAGGACGCATGAGGCACTCGCGGCGATGGAACAGGTATTCTACCCGGCATGATCGATTGGAACCGAATTGAAACCGTCTTGCTGGATATGGACGGCACGCTGCTGGATTTGCATTTCGACAATCAGTTTTGGCTCGAACATGTGCCGCTGCGCTATTCTGAGAAGCATGGTGTGGATTTGGCGCATGCCCGCCAGGCCTTGCGTGCTGAGTACAACCAGATCGCTGGGACCATGAATTGGTACTGCATTGATCATTGGTCAGGCGCGCTGGATCTGGACATTGCGGTGCTGAAGCATGAGCTGAGGCATCTCATTCAAGTGCATCCGTACGTGCGAGAGTTTCTTGATGCCGTGCGTGCCAGTGGTCGGCGCACCGTTTTGGTGACCAATGCGCACCAAAAGAGCCTCGCCTTAAAAATGGAGCACACCGCACTGGATGGCCATCTCGACCGCCTGATTTGTGCGCATGATTTGGGTTTGCCGAAGGAAGAGCCGACGTTTTGGCCAAAGCTGCAAACCGTCGAGCCCTATGATCCGGCCACAACGTTGTTGGTCGATGACAGCCTGCCGGTATTACGTTCGGCGATGCAGGGTGGCATTGCTCACCTGCTCGGCGTGCGCCAGCCCGATACGAAACAGCCAGAAAAAGATCTTGAAGAGTTTGCTGCGATCCGCAGCTTTGACGACTTGTTGCCGGTAATTTAGGCCATCAGTTCCTTGCCTGAGCAGCGTATCGGCGGGGCATTCACTTTTCGGGGCGTCG
>CAZZIQ010000109.1:0-1690 GCA_964654355.1 uncultured Piscirickettsiaceae bacterium | reverse complement strand
TCCTTGCCTGAGCAGCGTATCGGCGGGGCATTCACTTTTCGGGGCGTCGATCGACACGGATGTCGATCGACGAGCGTGCTAAGGACGGCCTTGAGCGTTCCCGAAAAGTGATGGCCCGGCGAGATGATACTCTGCGTGCTGGCGCCCGCCGCGCAGGAATTTCTAGCGTCGCGGGCCGCGACCGCCGCCGCTGCGTCCGCCACCACGCGGGCCGCCACGCCCACGACCGCCGCCGCCATTGCGTCCACCGTCTTTACCCTGTGCGAGCAAGCGCTCTTCACGCGGAACGCGTTTGCGCGGATTTAGATCGGTGGCGAGGATTGTCGAGTCAACTGCTTCAAATGGAATCTTGTTGCCGATATAGGCTTCGATGTCGGGCAAGGTGAAGGCATAGTCTTCGCAGGCGAAGCTGATGGCGTCTCCGCTGGCACCGGCACGTGCGGTACGACCGATGCGGTGCACATAGTCTTCCGCATCTTGCGGCAAGTCGTAGTTAAAGACATGCGAGACTTCATCGATGTGCAGGCCGCGTGCGGCGACATCTGTTGCCACCAAGACGTTGAGTTCACCGTTCTTGAACAGCTCTAACAATTTCTGGCGCTTATTCTGTGGCACGTCACCGGACAAGACAGCAGCCGGGAAGCCGTTGGATTCGAGGTAGCCCCATACGCGGTCCGCTACATATTTGGTATTGACGAACACGATGGTGCGGTGCGGATCCATGTGCCGAAGCAGACCAATCAACAGAGGAATCTTTTCTTCGTTGGCTGGGTAATACACCTTCTGTACCACGCGTTCCGCAGTCACGCTTTCGCTTTCGATCTTGACCTTCTTCGGCTCGTTCATGTGCTCAAAGGCGAGTTCCATGACGCGCAGCGACAAGGTGGCAGAGAACAGCATGGAGCGACGTTCGGTCGGAGGCGGACAGCGTCGCGCGAGGAAGCGCACGTCTTTAATAAAGCCAAGATCAAACATGCGGTCGGCTTCATCGAGCACGAAGACTTCGCACTGTTTGAGATCAAACACACGTTGTTCAAAGTAATCGATGATGCGGCCTGGCGTGCCGATCAAGATGTCCGCGCCAGCTTCGATCTCGGCGCGTTGCTGGTCGTAACCGGTGCCGCCATAGGCCAGCGCGAGCTTCAGATTCGCATGCTTGTTAATCAGGACTGCGTCTTTGTGAATCTGGATCGCCAGCTCGCGGGTTGGGGCCAACACCAGCGCGCGCGGCTGATTGTTGCGGCGGTTCTCTTTGGCTGGATGTGTCAGCAGTTGGTGCATCAATGCCAGCAAGAAGGCAAAGGTTTTGCCCGTCCCAGTTTGTGCTTGCCCGGCGATGTCGTTACCAGCCAGCGCCAGCGGCAAGGTTTCGGCCTGAATCGGCGTGCAAAATTCAAAGCCTGCATCACGCAGGCCAGCGAGGAGAGCTTCGTGCAGCCCAAGGCTGTCAAAGCGAATTTCAGTGAGGTGGGTCGACATGGCGGCGAAGGATAGCAGAAGGGCGTCGGGCGCAGGCCCGAACCCGCATCCGGAATGCGGAAAAAATGGCTTGCATGGACCCTTTCTTTGGGCTCAAATACGAGCCATCCCGTCTTTTATTGTGTGATGCAGCAAGCCTCTTGAGCATCACCAACTCGCCCAAGTCATGGGCGCGCATCCCCTACATTCAACGAGTCAGGAGTGGTGAGTT
>CAZZIQ010000108.1:0-2965 GCA_964654355.1 uncultured Piscirickettsiaceae bacterium | reverse complement strand
ATGTCCATCGGATTGGCCGCAACCAGCGCATCCATCACCTGGTCTTTCACCCGACGACGCACGGCCTGATCGCGCTCACGGCTCATGTTCTTCAACACTTGCTCTTTGAACGCCGCGACACCGCCTTCGTTCACACCAAACTCGACAAGGAATTCATCGGTCAGTTCAGGTAGCGTGACACCCGCCACTTCATGCACCTGCACCTTGAACTCCACCGGCTTACCGGCGAGATCTTTGTTTTGATACGCCTCGGGGAAGGTCAGGTTTAGCGTGACATCATCACCCGCTTTCGCACCGACCAGACCCGCTTCAAAGCCCGCAATCAAGGCCCCCGAACCCAGCACAATCGGCACGTTCTCGGCCGCATTGCCCTTGAATTCTTCGCCGTTCATGGTGCCGCGGAAGCTCACGGTCAGCTGATCACCCTCTTCGGCTGCGCGTTCGACTTTGTTGAAGACCTTACGTTGACTGCGCAGCTTGTCGATCATTGCATCAACATCGGCATCCGAAATCTCAACCTGCGGGCGTGAAACCTCAATCCCAGAAAAGTCCGCAACCTGCACTTCTGGATAGACCTCAAACACCGCTGTGAAGGTCAGGCCCTCATCTTTTTCATCCACGGACTCAATGTTCGGCATACCGGCAGGACGCAACGACTCTTTGCCCACAGCTTCATTGAAGCTCGACTGAATCACCTCACCCGCGACTTCACTGCGCACCGCAGCACCGTACTGCTGCCGCACCACCGACATCGGCACCTTGCCCTTGCGGAAACCGTGAATCTTGACCCGACCCTTCAACTGATTGAGGCGCTTATCCACCTCGACACTCATGCGCTCAGACGGCACGGTTACAGTCATCCGGCGTTCCAACCCGCCGCTTTGCTCCACACTGATTTGCATACAATCTCTCACTCGGTCTGACGCACTGCGTCGGTTCAAAAACGGATCTGGTGCGGACGGAGAGACTCGAACTCTCACACCTCTCGGCACCAGAACCTAAATCTGGCGTGTCTACCAATTCCACCACGTCCGCGAAGCCGGCGATTATAAAGAAAAGGCCCGCCGCGGAGGGCTCCGCGCGGGCCGATTCGGGACAAAAAACCCAGAAAAATCGCGTACTGCGGCCTTTCCTAGCGCCTAGAAGCCGAATGGCCCCATCATCTTGCTGTACGGCGCATACGGATCCACATCCTTCCAGCCACGATTACGCGGCGCTTCGACCTGCGGCGCAGCCGACTGTTGCGCGTTCGGGTTATCAATCACCATGCGCGGTAAACCGATGTAACGACACAAGAACACTTCGACCCCTTCCGCGGGCTGATCGAAAATAATCGTGTCTTCAAAATCACACACCAAGGGCATCGTGTTGCGATCGACCGCAATCACATCGCCCTTCGCGCAATGCAGCGGCGCCGAGCCAATCGACTCACAGTAATTCCCGCCATCATCCGCCTGCGCGACATTCATCATGGCCAACAGCGTGCCTGCCGCCAAACCCATCATTCCGTTCTTCATTGTTTTTTCCTCCAGCGTGAACCTGCCCCGCGATGACGCCATCACGCAGCAGAAGAATCCAATTTGGCGAGCTGCTCACAGTAGGCAACGCCATCATCCCCACACAGCCGCTCGATGTTGATCCACATCGCACGGTTTGGATCGTCAATCAGCAACGACTGGAGATCCTGCATTCGTTTCAATCCACCCAGTGCCAAGGTCAGGCCGACATCAATGGCATCGCCGTTGGGATAGGTGCGCCCCGTGAGCCCATGCATTTGTTTCAACAGCATCATCCAGATCCCCACCACAAACGTGCAACGATCGCCAAAGCGCACTTCGGTCGGTCCAACCACGGGAAACAAAGACTCGCAGCCCTTGAACATCACGATGTGACACGACAGCCGTTGCACACCCCGAAATTGCTGAAACACATTGGGATCGGTCTCGCGGATCGTCACCGAGCCGTCCGCATGCTCGTCTAACAAGCCATTGAAGAACACCTGATACGGACGCAAGTGTCGGTACTCCGCAAAGGGAGACTTCAACGTTTCGTTCTGCATGCAATGAATCGCCATCCCGGACTCCGTAAACGTTACAACCGCATGCGTACTGCACAACGCAATCACCGGAGTCTAGCGCAGGAACTCGAGGAGGTAAAAAGAGAACAAAGTTCCCGAGATCAGGAACAAAAAAGAATGGTGCCCGGAGCCGGAGTCGAACCGGCACGCTCGTTTCCGAGCAGCGGATTTTAAGTCCGCGGCGTCTACCAATTCCGCCATCCGGGCTTGTTTTTTAGAACAAGAAATCGCGGCGCAGTCTAACGCCGCGCGGCGAAGAATTCACGCAATAAGGCCGCACTTTCCGTTTCTAACAGGCCGCCTTCGACCACACAGCGATGATTCAGACGCGCATCGCGCATCAAATCAAACACGCTTCCGCCCGCACCAGTACGTGGATCGGCTGCCGCGAACACCACCCGCTCGACCCGTGCATGCACCAACGCGCCGGCGCACATCGGACAGGGCTCAAGCGTGACGTACAAGGTACTGCCGGGTAGCCGATAGTTTTCAGCCGCCTGCCCCGCTGCACGCAAGGCCACCATCTCGGCGTGCGCGCTGGCATCATGCTGAGCGATGGGTTGGTTACGACCTTCACCCAGAATCTCGCCTTCACGCACGATCACTGCCCCCACCGGCACTTCGCCCGCGGCAGAAGCCTCGCGCGCTAGCACTAGCGCGCGCTGCATGCAGTGCGTATCAAATGCGCTAAACGACATGGCTCACACCATCGTCATTAACGCAGCCAATGCTGGCGGTAATAACGCAACTCTTCGATCGACTCGAGGATATCGGACAACGCGGTGTGCGCGGCTTTTTTATCTTCACGTGCCGGCAACGTCGGCTGCCACACGCGTGACAGCTCTTTGATCGTGCTGACATCAAGATTGCGGTAATGCAAATGTTCCA
>CAZZIQ010000107.1:0-2968 GCA_964654355.1 uncultured Piscirickettsiaceae bacterium | reverse complement strand
ACAAACCCCAGCCTTGCTGGGGTTTGTGTTGAGATCAAAACCGAGGGGGCTTAGTGATGATGCATGTGGTCATGCGTCATCATGCCGGACTCGTATTCGCTGCGCGGACGAACGATGGCATGCACAGGCAGTCGCTCGCCGTTGTCAAACACGAGGGTGAGCATGATGCGCTCACCGATCGCTGGAACACGTTCCGGACCAATCAACATGATGTGATAGTCGCCTGGGCGTAACTTCACTTCGCCCTTGGCGGAAACTGGGATGTAGTCTTGCGGAACCATCTTCATCATCCCATCCATCGGCATGCTGCGATGCAATTCGATACGGGCAAAGCCTGTGCCTTCTGCACGAAGTAAGCGGATGTCTTGGTGACTTTCGTTTTCGATTTCCATAAACATCGCCAGCGCCGGTGCATTCTTTGGTGCCGCAGCAACCCACGCATCATCAATTTCGATGGTCTGGCTTTTGTGATGGTCCATGTCGGCCAGCGCCGGCTGAGCAATGAATAGGGCAGTTAACAACTGCAGGAAGCGAACTGTAATTTTTTGAGTGTTCATAATCTGAATTCCATTCGTAGAAACGAGGTGCATCCAACGATGCGTGAGCGCTCATCAGAGCGCAGGGAAATCAGATCAAGGACGGTGGCGCGCGGGCGCTGTAACGTTCTGAAGGAAGAGTCGGCAGAAGCGCTGAGGTATTCCGCGTCAGCGTGAAAGAATCATTGGACGCATCTGCAATTTGCAGTGCCGCGTCGAAGGTCGGCGGTATCGTTGCGATGTTGTGGAAAACACAACTGAGGCAGCGCTCAACGACATTCGCAGCCGGATCGTCACGACTGGGTTGGCCATCACTGTTCAGCGCGATCGTGACCAGGCCGCTGCGGGTACAAATTGTTGCAGTGTCCGGCCCCTCCGGATTGCCCGCCTGCGCCGCAATCGCCAGCGTTGGGAAGATCGCTTGCGCAATCAGCCCCCACAACACAAACGCCAACACGCGCCGAGTTGCGGCGGCGTGGGTACGGAAGCGATGGAGTAGGGAGGCGCTCATGGAGTGCGCATCATGCCTGAAATGGGGCGTCGCGACAAAAGCCTGAGTCTCTTTCTGGGTTACTGAATGGGCTTGTAGCGGATGCGGGTCGGTTGGTCTGCTTCATCACCAAGGCGACGCTTACGGTCCTCTTCGTAGTCGGCATAGTTGCCTTCAAACCAGACCACTTGTGAGTCGCCCTCAAATGCCATGATGTGCGTCGCGATACGGTCGAGGAACCAGCGATCGTGCGAGATCACCACCGCACAACCTGGGAAGGCGAGTAGCGCTTCTTCCAGTGCACGCAGGGTTTCCACATCCAGATCGTTGGTCGGTTCGTCGAGCAGGAGCAAGTTGCCGCCAGAGAGCAAGAGCTTGGCGAGATGCACACGGTTGCGCTCACCGCCGGAGAGATCGCCGACGCGCTTTTGCTGATCCGAACCGCGGAAGTTGAAGCGCGAGACATAGGCGCGCGACTGGGTTTCGTAATTACCGACCTTCAAAATGTCTTGGCCGTCGGAGATTTCTTCCCACACAGTTTTGTTGCCATCCAGCGCATCACGCGACTGATCAACATAGGACACCTCCACGGTCGGTCCGACCCGAATGCTTCCGCCGTCTGGCTGTTCATTGCCCGTCAGCATCTTAAACAGGGTCGACTTACCCGCACCATTTGGACCGATGACACCAACAATCCCGCCCGGTGGCAGGTTGAAGCTGAGATCTTCAATCAACAGCCGGTCTCCAAAAGCTTTTTTCAAATGTTCGGCTTCAATGACGAGGTCACCGAGACGCGGACCGGGCGGGATGTACAGTTCATTGGTTTCGTTGCGCTTCTGGAAGTCACGCGACTGCATTTCTTCGAAGCGTGCCATACGCGCCTTGGACTTCGCGTGGCGACCCTTCGGATTGGTGCGCACCCATTCCAATTCCTGTTTCATGCTGCGCGTATGCGAGGCCTCTTCACGTGACTCCTGTTCCAGACGCTTCTCTTTCTGCTCCAGCCATGAGGAGTAGTTACCTTCCCAAGGAATCCCATGGCCGCGGTCAAGTTCGAGAATCCAGCCGGCCACGTTGTCGAGGAAGTAACGGTCATGTGTGATCGCGACGACGGTGCCGGGGAAGTCGTGTAGGAAGCGTTCCAGCCATGCCACTGATTCGGCGTCGAGGTGGTTAGTCGGTTCATCCAGCAGCAACATATCGGGGCCGGACAAAATTAATTTGCACAGCGCCACACGACGTTTCTCACCACCGGAAAGAGTACTGATCTGTGCGTCCCATGCCGGTAAGCGCAATGCATTTGCAGCGATCTCAAGGCGGCGCTCGATGTTGTGGCCATCGGCGGCTTGCAATAGGTTCTCGAGCTTGGATTGCTCTTCCGCCAGCTTATCGAAATCCGCATCCGGTTCGGCATACGCGGCATAGATCGCGTTTAGGCGTTCCTGCGCATCTTTGATTTCGTTGACCGCTTCTTCGATGTTGCCGCGTACGTCCTTACTCTCATCGAGCTGCGGTTCCTGCGGTAGATAACCAATCTTGATCCCAGCCTGCGGCCGAGCCTCGCCTTCAAACTCTTTATCAACACCGGCCATGATGCGCAGCAGGGTCGACTTACCAGAACCGTTTAGGCCCAACACCCCGATCTTCGCGCCGGGGAAGAACGACAAGGAGATGTTCTTCAAGATTTCGCGCTTCGGCGGCACGATCTTGCTGAGACGGTTCATCGTGAACACGTACTGGGCCATACACTACATCCTTGATTTCAAATGAGAATTCAGAGTCCGGAAATCATTGCCTGACTTTTCAGGCAGCAGATGATGCCCTATTTAAGGGTGTGAACCCAACACCTTGAAATAAAAAAGCCCAGCGATGCTGGGCTTTGCTGTGATTGGGATGAGCCTATTCAGGCGGTCGCTTCTGCTTCATTCTGCTTTTGGTTTTG
>CAZZIQ010000106.1:0-3006 GCA_964654355.1 uncultured Piscirickettsiaceae bacterium | reverse complement strand
GCATAACGCGCGCTGGAGAAGTCTTGTTCCGCCGCGGTTAACTCTTTGCGTGCATTCAATACATCAATCGCATCACGCGTGCCCGCTTCAAAGCCCATTCGTACCGCTTCCAGTGCGGTTTCATTGGACAGCTTTGCTTGCTGTAACGCTTGGACGCGACTAATACCGCTAAGGACTTTTAAATAGGCTTCGCGTACGGCACGTTCGGTCGCGCGCCGTTCGGCCTCGTAGTTGTCTTGAGATTCGGCGAACAAGGCCTGCGCTTCACGCGTCTGAGAAACGGTATCGCCACCGGAGAACAGCGGGAGCGTTAGGCTCAAGCCCACAACACCTTTGTCATATTCGCTGGCCGAGCTCGAGCCAAAGGCATCGATGTCCGAATACGCATAGCTGGCATCCAGGTCCAGGGTGGGTAGGTGGCCGCCACGCTTGCGCGAAATCTCGGCGCGCGCGGCTTCTTTGGCGTATTGCTTGCTCAACAAGGCGGGGTTGCTGGCGAGCGCTTGCTCAACCCAGCTCTCGATATCCACCGGATCGGGGCGTGAGAGCTCGAGCTCGTTGAGCGTATCGAGGTCGCGCAACATTTGCCCCGTCAGCTCGCGCAATTTCTCACGCTCAATGGCGGTTTTATTGTCTGCCTCAATCAATGCGGCACGCGCACTGTCCGCGCGTGCTTGCGCTTCGCGCACATCGGTAATCGCGGCGAGGCCAACTTCAAAGCGTGCATTGGCTTGTGCCAGTTGTTTAGAAATTGCCTCTTCTTCATGGCGCGCACTGCGTAACGCATCTTCGGCTTCGAGTACGGCGAAGTAGCGTTCAGCTACTCGAACAATGAAGGCTTGTACGGCATCCGCATAGGTGGCTTCAGCTTCGGCCACCAGCGCTTTGGTGCGGCTGTAGCCAGCAAACAAGGTCCAATCGAAGAGGGGTTGGCTGAGCGACACGGTATAGCCGCGGCTGTTGTAGGTGTTGTTATTTCCTGAGTTGGGCTCGAAACGGTTGCGATCGAAGTCCGCACTCAGGGAGAGGTTGGGTAAGACCGCTGCGATCGCCTGACTTTTGAGTTCGCGTTTGGCATCACGCTTGGCGGCGGCGGCGGCAAAGCTGGGGTCCGACTCGAGCGCCATTTCGTAGACGCGCATCAAATCGGCCGCCTGCGCTTGCGCAAACAGGCTGGCGCCAAACAGGGCGGTCCACAGCAGCGAGCGACGCGGCAGGTTCATGGCGATCCTCAGTGGGGCAATCTAAAACGTGAAGGCGGGTTTGTGCGCCGGTGCTTGCAAGTAAGGGAGTGAGGTCTCAAACAGGCTTTCTTCTGCATACCGGCCATCCGCGCCACGCGTAATCAATACGGCATGTTGCACGGTTTCGCCGATCACGGCGAACAGCCGTCCGTTTGGTGCGAGCATGCCTAAGAGCTTTTCCGGTACTTCACGCACCGCGCCAGTCACGGCGATCACGTCGTACTGACCGCGCGCATCCCAGTTCGCAGCGAACAGATCGGCAACCTCGAGACGAAAGTTGCCGAGCTTGAGCGCAGATAAGCGTGCGCGTGCGTGTTCCGAAAAATCGGAACGCAGTTCAATCGAACGTACCGAGCCGGCAAGCGAGGCCAGTAACGCGGTGATGTAACCGCTCCCCGTGCCGATCTCCAACACGGTTTCACCTGTCTGTGGTGCAAGCGCTTGTAACATACGTCCTTCAACGCGAGGCTCCATCATCACTTCACCATCGCCGAGCGGCAGCTGCGTGTCGGCATAGGCGAGTGCTTGTTGGCTCTCCGCGACGAAAGTATCGCGGGGAAGCCTGTTCATGGCATCGAGCACACGTGAGTCGATCACTTCCCAAGGGCGGATCTGCTGCTCGATCATATTGTGACGGGCGAGTTCGAGGTTCATAACGACATCCTGTCTGCGCAATTCGCTTGCGTGCGTCTGTGCGAATCCCTGAATTTTCAATGGTTTTGCGTGTGTCGCGCCATGATATAGTCGACGGCCACTCTCAGCTAGGGGTGCCCGGTGAGTCATCACAAACGGGCTGAGAAATACCCTTTGAACCTGATCCGGGTCATGCCGGCGGAGGAAAGCACATGAACGCACCAGATCCCAAGTTACACAACGCCCTGAATGCACTGGATGGCGAGCGGGTTGAGCGCACGCTGGCCGATGCCTGCCGCCCGTTTCCGAATTCGAACAAGGTCTATGTGCAGGGCAGCCGCACTGATTTGCGTGTACCGATGCGGGAGATCACGCTCACCCCGACGCCGCTGAAGGATGGCGGTTTTGAGGAGAATCCGCCGGTTTACGTCTACGACACCACGGGTCCCTATACCGATCCCAATGCCACGCTGGATCTGCGTCAGGGCCTGCCGGCGCTGCGTTCGGTGTGGATTGACGAACGTGGGGATACGGAAGAACTCCTGGGCTTGAGCTCTGAATTTGGGCAAGCTCGGGCAGATGACCCGGAGACCGCGAAGCTGCGTTTTGGTCCGATTCGCAAGCCGCGCAAGGCGAAGGCCGGTGGCAACGTGACCCAGATGCATTACGCGCGTCAGGGGATCGTCACGCCGGAAATGGAGTTTGTGGCGATTCGTGAAAATCGCCGCCTGGCTGAACTGCGCGAAGATCCACGCTATGCCCCGCTGTTGCGTCAGCATCGCGGCGAGTCGTTTGGTGCCAGCATTCCCGAGTTCATCACGCCAGAGTTTGTGCGTGATGAGGTGGCGCGTGGGCGCGCGATCATCCCGGCCAACATCAACCATCCGGAAATTGAGCCGATGATCATCGGCCGTAACTTTCTCACCAAGATCAACTCCAACATCGGCAATTCGGCGGTGACTTCCTCGATTGAGGAGGAAGTCGAGAAGATGGTGTGGTCGATCCGCTGGGGTGGCGACACGGTGATGGACTTGTCGACTGGCAAACACATTCACGAAACCCGTGAGTGGATCTTGCGCAATTCGCCGGTGCCGATTGGTACCGTGCCGCTGTATCAGGCATTGGAGAA
>CAZZIQ010000105.1:0-3050 GCA_964654355.1 uncultured Piscirickettsiaceae bacterium | reverse complement strand
CGACATCGCGCACCCCCCAGTAGACATGAATCTCGCGCTCGAGCTTTTCGGCAATCGCGTGTTCAACAATGGACTTAATTGGAGCAAAGCCGGTCCCACCCGCCACCATGACCATGGGACGATCAGAACCCTCGCGCAGATAGAAATTCCCTAACGGACCCTCGAAGCGCAGGATGTCTTTTTCATGCATGGCGTTGAAGGCGTAGTCGGTAAACGTACCGCCTTCGACATGACGAATGTGCAACTCGATACGCGCATCGTCATGCGGCGCATTGCCCATGGAAAACGCACGGCGTTTGCCTTGTGTGAGGATCTCAATGTACTGCCCTGCCAAGAACGGCATGCGATCGGCTTCGGGTAGTTTTAAATACAGACGGATGACATCGGGCGCGAGTCGATCAATGTGATCGACTTTACACGGATAGATCTTCGGCTCGATCTCGCTGGCGGTCTCGATTTCTTCAACCTTGAGCTGGATTGCACCCACCGGGCGCGCTTGGCAGCACAACACGGTGCCCTTTTCGATTTCATCGTCGGCCAGGACATCGCGCGGATCGTAGTCTTTGGGATATGCGACTGCGCCCTCGGTAACCTGCGCGCGGCAGGCGCCACAGAAACCATTACGGCAACCGTAGGGGAAGTTAAAGCCATGGTTCAAGGCAGCTTCAAGAATGCTTTCTTCGGAGAGCACTTCAAAGGCGTGGCCACTCGGCTGGGCGGTAACGTGATCAGTCATGGCAGTACAAGCGGCGGGTGCCGACGGGGGTCAGGTTAGCTGAATTCCTGACTATTGTACTTGGTTAATGGATGATGGCAACGCCTGCGGGTGGTGACCCCGCCTCGTTGCTTCAGCGCAGGCGCCGGGTTTTTTCCAGCATGCGGTGGGTCGAGAGGTTGTTGTTGTAGCGCGCGACTTGATGCAGCGGCACCCAACGAATGTCGTGGGATTCATCGTTACCCGGGATCGATGTGCCGTCATGAATCTCGAGCAAGAATCGGATGTCGAAGTGCTGGTGACGCGGCCCGCGCGGGCTGGCGTCGATGGTGTGGATGTCGACATCAAAGATGTCGGGGTGCAATAAATGAATGTGCGCTGGGTCGAGGCCGGTCTCTTCGGAGACCTCGCGCAAGGCAACGCGCTGTACATCGCCGTCACCATCAGCGTGCCCGCCAGGCTGAAACCATTGATCATGCTTTTTGTGATGCAACAGCAAGACATGATCGCGTGTGGGGTTTACCACCCACGCCGATCCAGTGACATGACCGGGCCAGAGATCGCAGTGAAAGCAATCATTGTGCTGCTCGACAAAATCGAGGGTGCGCCGGACGTACGCCGCTTCTTCAGCAAAGCGCGTGCGGTAACCGCGAAGCAAGTTGAGTAACTCAAGCCGATGCATGGCTTAGGTTCCGGATGGATTCTCGACTGCGTATAGCGCTGCCGCTGCTGCTTCGTCGACATCGCTCTCGCGGCCGGCAATGATTAAGCGTCCGAAGGCACCGACCGCACTCACATCCACCAAAGTAATTTGTGCGGCCTTCTCGGCTTGGTTCGCAGCATAGATGATGTAACCGGCTGGCTCGGTTTCGAGAATGAACATGCTCTGGCCTGGAAGAATCATCGAACCGCGGCGGTTTTGGCGGTTGATCAACACCGTATGTTCCGGTGACATGCCCCGAATGGTTTCGTGCCACGCAACATTACAACGCTGACGATCCGACTGTTGCGCGCCAAGGCGTGAGAGGACGATCTCACCTGCCGCACGCACATCACTCTGGTCACGGTGATGAATCACCATCGAGCCATAAGCACGCTCAACGACTTGTTGCGAAAGGTGTACGCGGGTGGCTTTGAGGGCAATGTCGGTGAGACGATGCACCGCCATGCCCGGCGAGACTTCAACCCAAAGGCAGGCATCTCCCGGGGTCGGCGGATAGCCCTGCGAAACCGTCGCCATGTACTCGGCGAGCTGCGGTTGCAGCGCATCGATGTAGACATAGGTACGAAGCGTAATCATGAACTGCACTCACCCGACTTAGCCGTTAGGCGTAGCGACTTTCTTTCTGGCCGCTTTCTTTTTCGGCTTCGCCTCTTTGGCAGCCGATGCAGATTTCTTACTTTCGTTACACCAATCAATGCCCTGCAAGGCCGGCCACATGGTGATCATCAGCTCGCGCAGCGTTGGGCCATGTTCGATTGCGAAATCAAGGAATGCCTTGGCCACCAATGACAGCTCTTTGCTTTTTGGATAGACCAGATACCACTGGCGCGGAATCGGGAAACCTTCCACATCCAAAATCGCGACGGGACCGTCGGCACCTTCCAGCGTGAGGGTGTGCAATGACAGAATCGAGATGCCCAGTCCGCCCACAATCGCGTGCTTGATCGCCTCATTACTGCCGAGCTCCATGCGCACGTTTGGGCGCAAGCCCTTGGATTCAAACAGCTTGAGCGTGACATCACGAATCCCGGAACCTGGCTCACGGATGATGAGTGGCTCTTGGGCAATGTCTTCAAACTTGATCTTCTTCTTGCCAACCAATGGATGATTGCGCGAGGCCATGACGACCAAAGGGTTTGGCGCAAACGGAAACGCCTCGACATCCATTTCACCTGTAGGCGCCTGGCCCATGATGTACAGATCGTCTTCATTGGCCTGCATGCGCTCGATGATGCGCTCCCGGTTGGTGACCTTGAGCGAAACATCGATACCCGGATGCAATTGACTAAACGCACCCAGTGTTTCTGGCGCGAAGTATTTTGCGGTGGTAATCACGCCCAAACGCAAGCGCCCACGCTTCATGCCCTTCAAGTCCGCAAGCTTCATTTCGAGATTCGCGAGCTTTTCAAAAATCACGCGACACGCGTCGTACAGCTCTTGCCCTGCTTCGGTTGGCTTCACGTTGCGACCCACGTGCTCAAACAGTGGCAGACCCATGGCATCGGCGAGCTTCTTGATCTGCATCGAAACCGTCGGCTGTGTCAAAAACAGCTCCTCTGCCGCGCGCGTAAAACTACCCAAGCGCACAATCGCCTCAAACACCTGCAGCTG
>CAZZIQ010000104.1:0-3223 GCA_964654355.1 uncultured Piscirickettsiaceae bacterium | reverse complement strand
CGAACATGGGTTCATGCTCAATCTGGGTGCTCACAATCAAACGGCCCTTCGCTTCACAGTAGCCAATAAACTCGAGAATCAGACGGTCAATGTCATGAAGCTCGCCCATGCCAAGATCTTCTTCCAACTGCTGCAAGGTTTGACGCAGTTCAAACAGACCCGGCAATGATTTCTTTTTAATACTCATAATCGGTTTCTCCTTTCCGAATCGCCATTGTGGGTCCGTGTTGCACACAATTCAATTGTTGTTCAGCAGAACAAGGCTTTCAAAACGAAACAATAGGATCAACCCGAGCTTGATTGGTTCCGTACGGGCCCGCCCAGGGCCTCACACAGATGCGTATAGAGCTGGACCAATTCCGCACTCAACATCAGGAGATCGGCCGCTTGTTGCGCCAGGGGGTCCTCCATCTCCTCACCGACGTTCCGCAGCGCCTCCTCAAAATGCAGGCGCTTACAACTGCCATCCGCCTCCAAGACAAAGCGCAGGTGATCCGGCCACACCAAAGCCAGCTGATGTGCATGCAGGCCCTGACGCAAATGATTGCGAATTTCCGGACTGGCCAGATCCAGATCGCGCACCCGCACAATGCCTGAGGTGGCTGCACGCAATTCGCATTCCTCGCCCAAATCGAACACGCCTTTCGCAGCGCCCGCCCCCAACCACCGCGTCATCATCGCGCCAGCCGACTCTTGGCACTCCACATTTTCCAGCGGCAGGCTGCCCAATGCATCACGCAAATGCTTGGTCACATCCTCGGCCACTGTGCGATTCGGCGTATCGACAAACACCCAGCTTTCCTTGGGCGCAACCAGCAACAGCGTGTCTTTTGAACGCACAAACGCGCGCGGCAACAGTTCCAGCTGCACCTCTTCGCGGATGCGCGTACGCTCCTTGCGATAGACCTCACGGTCCTGTTCAGCTTCGAGTGCCTCAACCCGCTTGGCGACCGCATCACGCACCACACTCGCTGGCAGAATCCTCTCGCTGCGCCGCAGTCGCAGCACGAATCGCCCTTCTACCTGTAAGGCACGCGCCTCGGTCTCGGCCAAAACAGGTGCCCAACCCCACGCCTCCGTTTCCAATGGCCCGGGGTCGCGTGCCGCATGCTTAGCTAAAGCCGTTTCAACCGTCTCTTCACTGTAAAAATTCCCGCTTAACCGAAACGGCTGCACATTACGAAACCACATCCACTTTTCTCCTCTGACTCCATGAACCCTCATTGCCGACCCCCGATCCATCGGCAGGCGAGCGGCAAAGGCGCGCGAGTATACTTGCGAATTCTTGTGTTCTCTCTTGCGTTGACTGAGACTTCAGTTCTGCTCACAGCGGCGTGTCATCGCCTTACCTAAGCGCTTGTTTTTTCGTCCTTGCACGGACTCAACCACACAACAACGACCGCCCTACAACCGTAGCGCCACGCCAGAGGAATCCGCATGAATCCCAACCAGAGCCAAGCCCTTAGCATTCGTGCGGTCTATCTCGGCGAACGCCTTGATTTACGCGGCTTTCAGCGCGAACGTGCCATCGCCCTGTCCCCGATGACCATCCAACATGGCGAAAGCGGCCATGCCGTCCTCTTCCGCTATGGCGTCGTGGTCATGATCGGCCTCAGCGAACGCGAAGAGGAAGACTTCATTCAAGAACTGCAGGCACTGGTCGACCATGCCTTCAGTCCGTTTGAAGACAGTCGGCTGCCACTTTGGCTCGACCCGCAAGCCGAACACGATCGCATCGATTCCAACGGCGAGCCACACATCAGCAGCCTGACGCCGTCACGCCTACAACTCGTGGCGGAAATGATGGCGCGTGAGGTGGTTCTCACCCTGCATGAAAAACGCGTTACCGCCGCCTTTGAACGCATCGATCCGATGGTGGAATCCCTACGCCAACGCGGCCGCAGCAGCGTACGTGGCCGCGCCGTGGTAAAACAAATTGGCGAAATCTTGCATGTCCTGCATCGCATGACCGGGCGCGCTGAGATCCAAGAAAAACCTGAACTGCTGTGGGACCACACCGAACTAGAACGCTTTTATCATCAGTTCGATCAAGAATTGGATATTCGCGAACGCGGTCGCGCTTTGAGCCGCAAACTGGAGTTATTAGCCGACACAACCGAGATTGTGTTGAACATGGATCAAGCCAGCAGCACGCATCGGGTTGAGTGGTACATCACCCTCCTCATTGTGTTTGATATCGGCCTCCACATTTACGAAAAATACATTCAAGGCATCTAGACTGCCGATACAGCACAACAGCCAAAAAAACACCGAGGAGAACAGCACCATGTCGATCAACTTCCTGCGCAGCGCCGTAGCCCTCAGCCTTACCAGCGCATTGCTACTCAGCGCACCCCTCACCATTGCGGCCGAAGCCGGAGCCGAATCCGAGCCGGTTGGGCCCGCCATCCTCGATTACCCTGCCATTCGGGTTGCTGAAAACAGCTATGTGATTCATGGCCCAATGGCGGTGCCGAACCCACACAACCAAGGCTTCATGAACAACCCGGGCTTCCTGATCGGCAGCGACGGCGTGGTGATTGTCGATCCAGGCAGCAGCCTACAAACCGGCAACATGGTCCTGCGTAGCGTGCGTCGCTTTACCAATCTGCCTGTCGTTGCGGTGTTCAATACACATCATCACGGCGATCACTGGCTCGGCAATCACGCCATCCGCAACGCCTACCCCAGCGTCGCGATTTATGGCCATCCGCGCATGATTGAACGCATTGAACAAGGCGCCGGCGATGCTTGGGTTGCTTCCATGAAAGCCATGACCGACAACGCCACGCGCGGAACACAGGTGTTTGGACCGAATACCGTGATGAATGATGGCGATGTGATTCAAGTCGCCGGCCTTACCTTCCGCGTGCATCACCCTCAAGTGACCGCACAGCGCGCCCACACCGATAACGATGTGATGCTGGAAATTCCGGAGCGCTCATTGGTCTTCCTCGGGGATAACGTGATGAATCAGCGTATCGCACGCATGGAAGACGGCAACGTGCGGGGCAACATCGAAGCCATCGAAGCCATCTTGAAAGTAGAGGCGCAGCATTGGGTTCCAGGACATGGTGCAAGCGGTGGACGTGAAGTCCCAGAGCTCTTCCATGAATACCTCAGCAGCCTCTATGCGCGGGTGAAACAAGCCTATGAGGACGATGCCGGCATGCTCGCATTAAAGAGCATGGCAATGGACGCGACGGAGAAGTTCGCCAACTGG
>CAZZIQ010000103.1:0-3290 GCA_964654355.1 uncultured Piscirickettsiaceae bacterium | reverse complement strand
GCGCAACATCCTGACGCGCGGAAGGATCCGGCAGCATCACTTCGGCATACATGCCCGCTGTCGCATCCACGTTCTGTGGCAGATTGAATTTCACCGTCACGGTATGCGCACCAGGATCGGCCATCGGGTAAACGCGATCGACATTGGTGGTAATGATCAGGCCGCTATCCAAACGGGTACGCACATCCATCCCCGGACGCAGTACACGCGCAAGACGGGTCGGCACTTCAACGCGAAGCTGCAGTGCATCAGTATCGCCATAGGCAAAGATCGGTGTCCCCGGCATCACCGGCTGACCAACATCCACCATCTTGCGCAAGATCACACCATCAAACGGGGCACGAATGGTTGAGTCTTTGATTGATTCATCCAACTCCGCAATCGCGGCTTTGGCTTGCTCCACACCATTGCGTGCGGCTTCAACGCCGGTCTGCATCTGCACCACATTAGAATGACGTTCAAAGCCGGTATCACCGCGCCCAGAGAAATCACGCATCGGATCAGTGAACATGGTCATCATGCTCGGCAGGCCACCCATCATTGAGTTCGATTGTGAGTTGGGATTGCGCAGTTCGCGTTCGAGCTGAATCTGGGCGTTGTAGAGATTGGCTTCAGCGCTCGCGAGCTGGGTCTCGGCTTGGCGACGCTTTTGAATTAGGTTTTGCACTTGGATCTGTGCCAAGGGTTCACCAGCCAAGAAACGATCGCCTTCAACACCACCAACAATTTCGATCTCGCCTGGAACCTGTGCAACCAGATTGACTTCCATGTGGGGAATGACCGTGCCGCCCAAACTGATGGCCGCACCAATTGGGCGCTGCTCAACCAACAAGGTGTCTTGCGCCTGCGCCGACAGCATCGGAGCCAGGCTGAAGAAGGAGAAACCTATCAGCGCCAGCACAGCTGGGCCACGACGAAACGTTGCTACGCTCTTCAACATCAGCGATCTCCTCTCATCAGGTGTCTTTAATGACGACTTTATAAGTATCTATATCCGCCCAAGGTAATCCAGAAAAGGCTTGAACGCCACTTGTCCCCTTACTTCGCGCGGTTTTGCAACCAAGTGCGTAACACACTCACCACGCGCTGCATGCCTAATTTTAGATTGGCGTGGATCTCGTCCATGGTGATTTCGTCTTCGGTCAGCCCCGCGCCCCAGTTTGCCGACACCGCACACAGCGCGAAGGGAATCCCCAGTTCGCGCGCTAAGGTGGCTTCAGGCATGCCGGTCATCCCCACCATCGTGCAACCATCCTGCGCCATGCGCTGGATCTCAGCCGCGGTTTCCAGGCGAGGGCCATTGGTTGCGCCATACACTCCACGCTCCGCACAAGGCAACGAAAGCTCGTGCGCGGCAGCAATCAGCGCATTGCGCAGCGCCGTGTCATACGGCCAGGAGAAATCGATGTGCTCAACGCGCTGGAAGGACTCCAATGGCGCATCAGGTGCATAGAACGTGGCCTCACGACCGCTGGTGTAATCGATGATTTGATCGGGGATGGACAGGGCAGCTGGCGCAAAATCGCGATGAATGCCGCCAACCGCGGCAACCGCGACGATGGCGTCAACGCCTTGTTCACGCAGCGCCCACAGATTCGCGCGGTAATTGATCGCATGAGGCGGAAACTGATGCTGTTCGCCATGACGCGCCAAGAACACCACATCTGTTCCAGCAAGTTGCCCACAACGCAGCGCTGCGGAGGGATGACCCCACGGCGTATTTACCTCGCATTCCTGCGTCTGTTCCAGCGCAGCAAGCTGATCGAGGCCTGTGCCCCCAATGATCCCGATCCTACCCATTCAGTTCTGCCTCAGTTCTATCCATGCCCTCAGACCCCCCCTGCGTTCCGCCGCGGGCTGAAACGAAAACCCGTGGCGTAAAGTCGAGTGTTTTGCTAAGGTATTACCCATTCCCCGATTCCCATAAGGATAAACCAGTCATGACCGAAGCCCAGCCACAATTCAACGATGAGCTCGCCAGCGGAATCGCCGCATTCGAATCCAAGAATTTTGGCTTGGCGATGCAGATCCTGTCGCCGCTGGCCGATGGCGGCAATGCCGAAGCCATGTACCGTGTCGCCATCATTCACCAAAACGGTCTAGGCCGGATGCAAAACAAGCGACTCGCGCTGCGTATGATGCAAGGTGCTGCTGAACAAGGTCATGCCTTTGCCATGCACGGTCTTGGCTTTATGCACTATCAAGGCGAATGCACCGAACAGGATTACGTCGAGGCCATGAAATGGTTCAACAAGGCTGCCGAGCTGGGCCTACCTGGCGCAATGATGACGCTGGGCATGATGGCTGAATCGGGTCAGGGCATGGATCCCGATCCTGAACTCGCCCAGCAGTGGTATCAGAAAGCCACGGACGCCAGCGAATAACGCCCCCCCTATCTACGGAGAACCCCATGAGTGAAGTCACCACCGAAAGCGGCCTGAAGTACGAAGACCTGGTCCAAGGCGATGGCGCTGAAGCCGCCGCAGGAAAACGCGTTTCTGTCCATTACACCGGCTGGCTCACCGATGGCTCGAAGTTCGACTCCAGCCTCGACCGCAATGCACCATTCCAATTCTCACTCGGCGCCGGCATGGTCATTCGCGGCTGGGATGAAGGCGTTCAAGGCATGAAGATCGGTGGCAAGCGTAAACTGACCATCCCGCCGCAACTCGGCTATGGCGAACGCGGTGCGGGTGGTGTGATTCCACCCAATGCCACGCTGGTATTTGACGTCGAGCTCCTCGAAATTTCATAACAACCTCATGGATCACACTATCAGCAGATGCTGAAACGCGTCCCTGTTTGTCAAAAATCGCTCATCGCTTCGAAAAAGCTGTGTAGAATCGGCGCGTGAGCGAAAACAACGACAACACAGCCACCCCCCCTACTTCTTCTGCCCCCCCTGCCCGCCGTATTCCGCCGGCCATTTGGGTCGCAGCCGCACTCGCCGGCGCCTTCATGTTTAAGCTGATGTACGACATGGTTCACCATGTCACACAGATGGCCGGTGATGTGTCGAGCATGGCCACCAACATGGATTCCATGACTCAGAACATGGGCAGCATGACCCAAAACATGGGCGACATGACCGGACGTATTTCCGAGATCACGCGCAGCGTGCAGCAGATGGACCAGAACATGGTGCTGATGAATCGCAGCATGCAAGAAATTCAAACCGACATCCGCAATGAGTTGGCCGCAATGCGCTCCAACATCTCATCCATGTCGGGTGATATCGACACCATGAGCAAAGACATCGGCAGCATGAACAAAAGCGTCGGTGTCATGGC
>CAZZIQ010000102.1:0-3341 GCA_964654355.1 uncultured Piscirickettsiaceae bacterium | reverse complement strand
TGCATGGGCAACATCTGTCGCTCACCCACCGCGCATGCAGTATTCCGCAAGATGGTTCAAGAGGAAGGGCTCACTGAGCGTATTTGGATTGATTCGGCAGGTACGCATGCCTATCACATTGGCGAGCCTCCGGATTCTCGCTCACAACAAACTGCGTTGCGTCGCGGGATCGATATGGGTGACCTGCGTGCACGTAAAGTGCAGCGCGGCGATTTTTCGGATTACCACTACATCCTCGCAATGGACCAGGACAACCTCAGCAATCTACGCACCCTGGCTGCACAGAGTACGGCAGCTGCCCGGGTTGAGCTGTTTTTGGACTACGCGGATGATTGGTCTGAGCAAGAAGTACCCGATCCCTATTATGGAGGCGCCCAAGGTTTCGAGCGTGTCTTCGATATGGTCGAGGCTGCATCTCGCGGTCTGTTAGACGCTTTACGTGCGCGCGGCGAGATTTGATCCGCTTAATTTGTACTCGCTTCGGACAGGACAACAAAAAAACCGCCAATTGGCGGTTTTTTTGTTTTTGGATTGCGCCGAAGCGCAAGCCAGATTACGCGGCTGGGCGTTCAGCCGTTGGTTCTTGACTGGCTGGCTTTTCCGCAGGCTTCGCTGCAGGGCGTTCTGCGGAAGACTCTGCTGCGGCATTGTTATGGCTTCCGCCACGTGCTTCTGTTGCAGGCTTACTGGTTTCACTACTGTTCGCTGATGGTTCTCTTTGAGTAGGAGTAGAGTTTGCCTGAGTGTTCTCGCCAGCCTGCTCATTTGAAGTTGCTGCAGCGTTGGTATTGCTGTTGCGATTGCGACCACGACCTCGTCCGCCGCGGCGACGTCCGCGACTGCGTGGCGCATTTTCTTGGCTCGCATCTTTATTGGAATCTGTGACGGCAGCAGCAGGAGCCTGCGCTGTCTCATTGCGGGGTTGAGTTGCTTTGCCTTGTGCCGCCACATCACTGTTCGGCTTTTCAATGGCAGCTGGCTTATCGCTTTGACCTGAGCGTGCATTCGCATTGCCACGCTTATCGCCATCACGCGGCGCGTTGCGACGGCGATTGTCGGATCGCCGATTGTCATTACGTTGGTTATTGCCACGATTGTTGCTCGAGCGTCGAGAGCGATTGTTGCGTGAGCCCTGGCTCTTTTCGTCTTTGTTTTCGGTTTCTTCCGTGCTCGCTTGTTTGGGTGTTGAGTCACCAAACAAAGCCCCCCAGAGGCGACGCACAAAAGAGGGTTGTGCTTCATTGGAGATGGTTTCAGCCGGAGCTTGTTCAAGCTTAGGCGTACGTGTTGGAGCTGGCGAAGTTGGTTCCACATCACGCACGACCGCTTGTGGCCGAGCGGGTGGGGTAATGTCGGTCAGTATCTCGGCAACATCTTCTTCGTTGGTGTTGCTTGCTAACTCATAGCTTGGTGTCGCATCTTCAAACTCGTCGCGGTCAGCGCGGCGAATACGACGAATCTCATAATGGGGTGTTTCCATATTCGGATTCGGGATCACCACTACGCGTACTTTGCAGTTGCTCTCGATTTCATCCAAGGCATGACGCTTTTCGTTGAGCAGGAAGGTGCCTACGGAAATTGGAGTCTGCACCATGATGCGTCCAGTGCCGTCCTTAAGCGCTTCTTCTTGAACCAGACGAAGGATGGAAAGAGCAGAAGACTGCGTGCCACGAATTGTTCCCTGACCGCTGCAGCGCGGACAGACGATGGTGCTGGATTCTTCTAATGCCGGGCGCAGACGTTGGCGCGACATTTCGAACAAGCCAAAGCGTGAGATGCGACCGAGCTGAATGCGGGCACGATCGTTCTTGAGTGCTTCGCGCAGGCGTTCTTCGACGGCGCGCTGATTGCGATTGGCGCTCATGTCGATGAAATCGATGACGATAAGACCACCGAGGTCACGCAGGCGTAGCTGGCGTGAAATCTCATCGGCCGCTTCAAGATTGGTTGCTAAAGCGGTTGCTTCAATGTCTTCTCCGCCAGTTGCACGTGCTGAGTTGATGTCGATCGAAACCAGCGCTTCGGTATGGTCAATGACCAAGGCTCCGCCAGAAGGCAGGGCAACTTCACGGTTAAAGGCGGAGGAAATCTGTCCTTCGATCTGGAAGCGTGTGAACAGTGGTGTGCGGTCGTCGTATTTCTTCAGACGGCGCAGGTTGTGGGGCATTACGCGTTGCATGAATTTCTCAGCAACTTGGTACGCGCGAGCGTCATCGATAATGATCTCGCCGACATCATTGCGCAGGTGATCACGTAGGGCACGAACAACGATATCGCTTTCTTGGTATATCAGAAGCGGTGCAGCATTTTCGGCAGAGGCGGTTTCAATGCTAGTCCAGACCTGTTGTAAGTAATCCAGATCCCATTGCAGCTCTTCAGTGCTCTTGTCGATGCCCGCAGTTCGAATGATCACGCCGCCGCCGGCTGGAACATTCAGTTCAGCCATGGTTTCACGTAGATCACGGCGCTCTTCGCCTTCGATCCGCCGTGAAATGCCACCCGCACGTGGGTTGTTCGGCATGTACACCATGTAGCGGCCTGCGAGGCTGATAAAGGTTGTGAGCGCAGCACCTTTGTTGCCACGCTCTTCCTTTTCAACCTGGATGATGACTTCTTGGCCTTCCTTTAGGGCTTCACGGATATTGGGTCGGCCAGAAGACTGACGTGCGTCTTCGCTGAAATAGCTGCGTGAAATTTCCTTGAATGGAAGGAAGCCGTGACGCTCGCCGCCATAGTTGACGAAGGCTGCTTCAAGGCTGGGTTCAATACGGGTGATTGTGCCTTTGTAAATGTTGCCTTTGCGCTTCTCGCGTGCGGCGCTTTCGATATCGAGGTCGTAGAGGTATTGGCCATCGACCAGTGCAACACGAACCTCTTCGGCTTGGGTTGCATTAATAAGAATTCGTTTCATGTGTGCTCTCAAACATGCCCAAACGACATGTCCGGTTCAGCAGCAGGGACGAGATGAAATTTGAAACGAAGAGGAGAGGACAGAGCCAGTCAGCACCAAGGCGCACACGAAGAACGACCTAAACCCTGATATGGATTCAGTCCGGTCGGCGGTGACACGTTGGTATGGCTCATCTGTTTAGTTGCAGGCGTAAATACGCCTGGGCAAATCCTGTTCGTTTTTTTGGCTCTAAGAGCCGCTCTCAAGACGCTCGGTTTACCGTACACGTAATGAGGGTTTCCTCGTCGACCTGAGCTTGTCCGGCTCGATCGCCCGGGCGCAGGTTTTAAATGTGCGCTTCCGGATGTCTGGGCTCTGGCGGCGATGAAATCATCATCCTGCCGGCATCCAGACGGAATCTGTTACCTGATTTTTTGGATCTTTGTTTTTG
>CAZZIQ010000101.1:0-3355 GCA_964654355.1 uncultured Piscirickettsiaceae bacterium | reverse complement strand
CGGCGCAGCCGCCGCTAATGATCGTAGGCAATACCGTAGGTGTCGGCGAAGTACTGAATCAACGCACGCTGCTGTTCGGTATCGAGCTTGCTGCACATGAGAATTAATGCCGCGAGCTCTTCCTCATCGGCGTAAAAGAACGCAACCGGAACGGCCAGCACTTCTGCCAGCTGCGCGGCAACCTGAAGATCAGGGATGTGTTTGCCACGCTCATATTGGCTGATGCGCGGCGCAGCACCGTCTTCGTCAATGCCGATGGCGACCCCAAGATCACGCTGCGAAATACCGCAATGACTGCGAGCCTGTCGCAGGCGCTCTCCAAATGAAATCCGGGTAGGCATGACTACTTCTCCTCAACCTACCGAAGTTAGGACCCAGTCTTTTTGCTGGGTTGATGTTGGTCCTCTGATGGACCGGCAGGTGCTTTCAGTCTAGTCCTCTGAAGCACGTTCGGTAATTAAGGAATTCTTCAGTACACAAACCAAACCTATCGCACGCACCCGTGTGCGCAAAAAATCGTGCAATCGGGTGCCGCACATCGTGATGATCTTGTATAAAAATCAATAGTTTGTACAATTACGCAATAATTAAGATGTTCTTAATTGATCTGTTTTCATGTTTCTGTACTATTTCATCGCTGTTGTTTTACAGAACACTAAGGATGGAGCGCCAGATGCGTCTGGCCACAATAAAAAATGGAGTCACACCATATGGCCGCAACTGCACTTTCCGCGATGGAGACCGCGTTCTTCGCACAATCCATTCCGCGCAATCCCGAAGATATCAAGCGCATTGCGCATATCCTCAAAGCCATCTCACACCCCACCCGCCTCAATATCTTGTGCGTGGTTTCCGATGGCCCGCTGAGCATTACCGAAATTCAAGAACGTGTTGGCGGCACCCAAAGTGCGATTTCGCAGCATGTTGAAGTGATGCGCACCCGCGGCATTCTGGTCTCACGCCGTGAAGGCAACCGTGTGTTGTGCTCGGTCAGTGACAAAAATGTCGTTGAGCTGGTGGGTCACATGCGCAAGGTGTTCTGCCCGACCAAACCCAATTAAGTCGGCTCAGCCCCGTCACGAAAAAAGGCGATGCAGTGCATCGCCTTTTTTGTTGCATTGTGCCTGCGGCACTGGACTGCCGCGTCGGCCTTTCGGCCTCCTCGCAGTGACGTATTGACTGATTTCAGCGTCATCGCGAGCGAAGCGCGGCGATCCACATCAATCAATCGGCGCAGCCGCCTTAGACACTAAACGGATGACGCTTGATGATGGTTTCCTTGCGATCTGGACCTGTAGAAATGATGTCCGCCGGAATCCCCACCAACGCTTCAATCCGCTCGAGATACTTGCGCGCATTCTCGGGCAGGTCTTCGTAACGCTGAACCCCCACAGTGGATTCCTGCCAACCCGGCATCTCTTCATACACCGGCTCGGCAATCGCATACATGTCCGCACCAATCGGCGGCGTGCTGCGCACTTCGCCATTGATCTTGTAGCCGGTGCTGATCTTGATGACATCCAGACCATCCAACACGTCGAGCTTGGTCACACACATGCCGGTCAAGCTGTTGATCTGTACCGCGCGACGCACGCTCACCGCATCGAACCAACCACATCGACGCGGACGGCCGGTGGTGGTTCCAAACTCATGGCCCTTATCCGCCATGTGCTTACCACTCGCATCCACGAGATCCACGCCGTCATACAGCTCGGTTGGGAACGGGCCACCGCCGACCCGCGTGGTGTAGGCCTTGGTAATACCCAGGACGTAATCGAAATAAGCTGGACCAAAACCGGAGCCCGATGCCGCACCACCCGCCGTCGTCGTCGATGAGGTGACATACGGATAGGTGCCGTGATCGATATCGAGCAAGGTGCCCTGCGCGCCTTCGAACAAGATGTTGTCGCCACGCATGCGATGTTCATGCAAACGCTCTGGCACATCATCCACCAACGCTTGCAGCGCATCGGCCATCGCCAGGGTTTGATCCAACACCATCTGAATATCGACGGTTTCTTGCTTGAAGTAGTTCTTCAGCGCGTAGTTGTGATAATCCATCACCTCACCCAAACGAGCTGCGAAGTGTTCACGGTGGAACAGCTCGCCCAAGCGAATGCCACGACGGGAAACCTTATCTTCGTAGGCCGGACCAATGCCACGACCGGTGGTGCCAATCGCTTTTTTGCCGCGCGCAATCTCACGCGCCTGATCGAGCGCCACGTGATACGGCAAGATCAAGGGACATGCCTCAGAGATACGCAGACGATCGCGTACCGGCACGCCCATGTCTTCGAGCATTTTGATCTCTTTCAACAACGCAGTCGGATCGACCACCACGCCATTGCCGATGTAGCACATCACGTTTTTGCGCAAGATGCCTGATGGGATCAGGTGAAGCGCCGTCTTCACGCCATCGATCACCAAGGTATGTCCAGCGTTATGGCCGCCTTGAAAGCGCACTACAGCTGCAGCAGTTTCGGTCAGTACATCGACCACCTTGCCCTTGCCTTCGTCGCCCCACTGAGAACCGATGATGACTACGTTCTTGCCCATAGCGTCCACACTCGTCCGTTACGCAGCTACGCTGCGGATGAAAGAAAAGGTTTGATTGTTACTTCTGTTTTGCGCTGTCTAGAGCGCAACGACTTTCCACTTACTGCCGTCTTGCACCAACTGCTCGTTGCAACCCATGGCCGCAGCATCACCAATCTGCCCCGGCAGCGCTTGCACCACACGCAGACCCTCAGCACGCAAGGTTTCCATCTTTACCAGCAACGCCGCATCGCGGCTCGCCGGCGCAAAAATGCCGGCGCGAGGATAGGTGTGGCCCTCGCCTGACGCAAGCGTGCTCGCAGCCGCAGCATCGAGTGCCAGCAACGTCCGCAAATCCGATGAGAACCCCGTCGCAGGGCGCGCACGCCCAAACACCTCGCCGACATGGTCATAACGACCGCCGAGTGCAACCGCTTGCCCCTGCCCCGGCACATAAGCCGCGAACACCACGCCGGTGTGATACTGATAGCCGCGCAACTCGGCCAGGTCGAGATGAATCTCGCTCACGCCCAAACACGTACGCAGATCGGCCGCCAAGCCTTGCAGTTCATGCAGTGCCGATTCGATCTGCGGCACCAGCGGCAGCACGACCTTACGTGCACGTTCGAGTACCGCATCCGCCGCACCAAACAAACTCGGCAACGCACACAAGGCATCGGACTGCGCCTGCGGTAGATTGAGTCGTTCTACAAGCCCACGAATCTCGGCATTGGCTTTGCGTTGCAGCGCATCAAACAGCTCAGTTTCGGCATCCGCCGGCAAGGCCAGCTGCTGCATCAATGCGCGATAGATTTCGACA
>CAZZIQ010000100.1:0-3385 GCA_964654355.1 uncultured Piscirickettsiaceae bacterium | reverse complement strand
GGCATGCCTTCATTCACCTTCTCCAGGGTGAAGTCCACCAGCAGAATCGAGTTACGCACAATGATCCCCGCCAGCGCGATCCAACCAATCATCGAGGTCGCGGTAAACTCAGCGTTGAGCAACCAATGCCCCGGCACGATGCCAAGCAGGGTGAGCGGGATCGGCGCCATGATCACAGCTGGGATCATGAAGTTGCCGAAGGCCCAGACCACCAGCATGTAAATGCCAATAAGTGCCACAGCAAATGCACCGCCCATGTCGCGGAAGGTTTCAAACGTCACTGTCCACTCGCCAGCCCACTGAATGGCCGACAACCGATCGGTTTCTGGTGCACCGGTATAATGCGTACTCAGCGTCGCGCCATCTGGGCTGACATAGCCTTTTTCTTGCAGCAGACGCTCTACATCAAACATGGCATAGATTGGCGCTCCCAAACGACCGACCGTATCGCCGACAACGAATTCCACAGGACGCAAATCTTTGTGGATGATGATGGGATCACGCGGCACACGCTGAAACGAACCGAGCTCAGACAGCGGAAGGGTGCGCTGATCCATGGTCATGATCGGCAAGTCCGCCAATCGAGACAGCTGTGCTCGCACCGCCATTGGAATAGTCAACACCAACTGGGTGGGCTCATGCACATCGGACTGTTTGATGTCGCCCAATGGTGCCTCGCCCATCACCAGGGCCAAATGCTTATTAATCGAATCGACCGACACACCTTGGCGCGCTGCCTTGTCGACATCCACCACAAAACGCCAGGTATCCATGGCCTCGTTCATGTAGTTGTCAACATCCGCTAACAATTCAGACTCGCGGAAGATCTGGGTCAGATCCGCCGCAACCTGACGCCGCGTTTGCGGGTCTGGGCCATAGACTTCGGCCACAACCGTCTGCAAGACCGGCGGACCCGGTGGCATCTCCACGACCGTTACCGAAACGCCTTGCGTACGCGCTAACGGCTGTAACTCGGCACGTAAGGCGCTGGCAATTTCATGGCTCGTGCGATGACGTGCACTTTTATCTACCAACTGCACGGCAAGCTCGCCCTGCCATGGGAATTGACGCATGTAGTAATGACGCACAAGTCCATTGAAGTCATACGGCTGCGCGGTGCCGACATAGGATTGGGTCGCAGTCACTTCTGGAATCTGCAACACACGCTCATTGACACGATTAACGAAATTTGCCGTGTCGGGCAATGCCGTACCATCCGGCATATCGACCACCACACTGAAGCTGGTCTTGTTATCGAACGGCAACATCTTCACTGGTACGGCGGTGCTATAGAACATCCACATTGAACCAATGAAGGCCGCAATCAAACCCGACAGGAAGGCCCAGCCCAGAGCACGATTCTGAACCAAGCTCAAAATAATGCTGCGGAAGAAGTTATCCATCCTCGCATCGATTTTTTCATCGCGCGCCTCCATGGCATGCAGACGCTCCATGGTCGGACGAATACGCATTGCCAGGTACGGACCAAACACCAGCGCCGAGAACAACGACAGCAGCATAGCAATCGAGCCCAAGGCCGGGATCGGCTGCATATACGGGCCCATCATGCCGCTGACAAACCCCATCGGCACCAACGCCGCAACCACGGTGTAAGTCGCGAGCACGGTTGGGTTGCCCACCTCACGCACCGCATCCACCGCCGTGGCAGTATCCATCTCGCCCTTCAACAACCAACGTCGATAGACGTTCTCAACGATGACGATGGCGTTATCGACCAAGAAGCCAATCGAAAAGATCAAGGCAAACAGGCTGACACGGTCAATGGTGTAGCCCATCAACATCGCCAGGAAGACGGTCACCACCAGCACCACAGGGATGGTAAGCAAGACCACCATCGATGGCTTGAACCCGAGCGAGATCCAGACCAAAACGGTTACCGCTGCCGTCGCAACAAACAACTTGAATAGAAGATCGTTAACCTTTTCGTTGGCCGACTTGCCGTAGTTACGCGTTACCTCGACGTGAACGTTGTCGGGAATCACATAGCCCTTCAAGCGCTCGACTTCTTCCAAGACCGCATTCACCACAGTGACCCCATTGGTGCCAGCTTGCTTGGAAAACGCGATAGTCACGGCCGCCGCATTGAGGACGTCACGCCCTTGCGGATCTGCGGGCCCTGCCGACCATGAAGCGATTTGTTTGGTCTCTTCCGGCCATTCGCGCACCTCCGCGACATCACGCAAGAAGATCGGTGCGCCATTTTCTGGATTCATCCCCACCACCAAACGCTCCAACTCACGGGCGGAACGAATGTAAGAACCGGACTCAACGAAGAAGAAGCGATTGTCGCGTTCAATACTGCCGACGGTATGTCCACTGTTGGCGGCTTGGACGGTTTGCGCAATCGCTGCGACGCTAACGTTGTAGCCAGAAAGACGCTCGGGCAAGACTTCCACCCGCATCTGTCGCGCACGGCCACCGACTACAAAACTGGGGCCCGTGCCACTAACTCGATTTAAGCGTTGTTGTAGATGCTTCGCCAGAGTACGCAGCTGCTCATCCATGACATCTTGTGACCATAAGGTCAGAGTCACGACTGGAACGTCATCCACCTCTTTGGGTTTGACCACCGGATCTTGCGCGCCGGGAGGCGTTAGGTCTTTGTGGGCAGCGAGCTTGCTTTGCACCTTAACGATCGACGGACCCATCGGTTCACCGACATCAAACTCGAGCGTGATCATGCCCATCTCGCGCTGGGTCGCAGACCACACGTGTTTAATGCCGGGAATCTCGCTTAAGACACGCTCATAAGGCTCAACATAAAGATCGACCACTTCTTGTGACGAGGCACCCGGGAAGGCCATCAAGATGTCCATCATCGGTACCGAAATCTGCGGATCTTCCTGACGCGGCGTTGAGATTAGGCCATAGATCCCCACCGCCATCATCACAATGAACAACAACGGCGATAACGGGGAATGAATAAAACTGTCGGCAAGACGGCCGGCAAAGCCAAGGTTGCGCACGACCTGTTCGGCTTCGCGTTCGTGCTGCAGACTTTCGTTTGATTCCGAACCCGTATTCTTGGTTTCTTGATCGCTCATGCTCGACTCCTTCTTCGACTCTCTACGAACAACTACAAACGGAATCGCAACAACGATTAGCGCGTTGCGCCGCCCGAGCGTGTCGTCGAAGTTGGTTGCGCAAGGATCTGCTCGCCCTCCTTCAAGCCAGCCAAGACAATGATTTCACCGGTCGGGGTACGGTCACCGAGACGTACCAAACGCATCTCCAAGGAGCCATCGGCACGAACCACAAACACAGCGGGTAAAGAGCCACGCCAAGACACCGCATCCATCGGCACGGTGAGCGCAACATCCTGACGCGCGGAAGGATCCGGCAGCATCACTTCGGCATACATGCC
>CAZZIQ010000099.1:0-3420 GCA_964654355.1 uncultured Piscirickettsiaceae bacterium | reverse complement strand
TGGGTCGCGAAGGACAGGCGGATGTAGCCGCTGGCACCGAAGGCAGAGCCCGGTACGACGGCGACGCCCGCTTCGGAGAGCAGGTAGTCGGAGAGTTGCACGTCGTCGGCCATGCCAAGGTTTTGAATTGCTTCACGGCAATCTGGGAAGGCATAGAACGCGCCTTGGGACGGCAGGCTGCGCACGCCGCGCAGATCGTTGAGCGCTTGATAGACGAAGTCATGGCGCGCGCGGAAGGCTTGGTTCATGCCCTCAATGAAGGACTGGTCGCCATTGAGTGCCGCCTCGGCCGCATATTGCGCAATCGAGGTTGGATTCGAGGTGCTTTGCGACTGTACGGTGTTCATGGCCTTGATCAGGTCCGCTGGACCGGCGGCATAGCCGATGCGCCAACCCGTCATGGAGTAGGCCTTGGACACACCATTCAAAACGACGCAACGATCGACCAAGTCAGGACACGCGGTCGCGATGTTGGTGAACGGCAGGTTGCTGAGCAGGATGTGTTCGTAGATGTCGTCGCTGACGATGAGCACATCCGGATGCGTGCGCAGTACGTCGCCCAGTGCCTGTAGTTCCGCTTCGGTATACATCACGCCGGTCGGATTACTCGGGCTGTTCAGCACAACAAAACGCGTACGTGGGGTAATCGCCGCTTCGAGTTGCGCAGGGTTAATCTTGAAGCCTTGCTCATAGCCGGCTTCGAGAATCACCGGCACGCCATCGGCGAGCAGCACCATGTCGGGATACGACACCCAATACGGTGCCGGAATGATCACTTCATCGCCGCTGTCGAGCAGGGCTTGGCAGAGGTTATAGAAGGTCTGCTTGCCGCCAACGCTGGCGATGATTTGATTGAGTTCGTAGTGCAGGCCGTTGTCGCGCTGGAACTTTGCCTGGATCGCCTTCTTCAAACCGGCCGTGCCATCTACCGGCGTGTAGCGGGTGTGGCCGGCATTCATCGCGTCAATCGCGGCCTGCTTAATGTGCTGCGGGGTGTCGAAGTCGGGCTCGCCGGCACCGAGGCCGATGATGTCTTTGCCTTCAGCGCGGAGTTTGGCCGCGCGCGCAGTGACCGCCAGAGTGGGGGAGGGTTTAACGCGCTGAATGCGCTGCGAGAGGCGAAGGGCCAAGACGGTCTCCGGCAGTCGGCGGTGGACAAAAAAGGTTGAATGAATTCTGCGTACTATACTCGGCTGCCTGTTTTCTGAATACCGGTTTTCTCCTTCGAATTGCACCTTCGCCATGACCGCTACTGTCACCCCCATCCGTCCCTTTGAGTTGGCGTCCGACTACGCGCCGGCCGGTGACCAGCCGAGCGCGATCGCGTCGCTCGAGGAGGGCATCCAGGATGGTCTGGCGCATCAGGTCTTGCTGGGTGTGACGGGCTCGGGGAAAACCTTCACCATCGCTAACGTCATCGCTGACCTGCAGCGTCCGGCGCTGATCCTTGCGCCGAATAAGACCCTTGCCGCGCAGCTCTATGGCGAGATGCGGAGCTTCTTTCCGAACAACTCGGTTGAGTACTTCGTCTCCTATTACGACTACTACCAGCCGGAAGCCTATGTGCCTTCCAGCGATACCTATATCGAGAAGGACGCCTCAATCAACGACCACATCGAGCAGATGCGGTTGTCGGCGACGAAGGCGCTGATGGAGCGGCGCGACACCATCATCGTTGCGTCGGTGTCGTCCATTTATGGTCTCGGGGATCCGGGCTCATACATGAAGATGCTGCTGCATCTGACCCGGGGTGAGTTGATTGATCAGCGCGCCATTCTGCGTCGCCTCGCTGAGCTGCAGTACACCCGCAACGACCTTGAACTGCGTCGCGGGACCTTTCGTTCGCGTGGTGAGGTGATTGATATCTATCCGGCGGATTCGGAGCGCGAGGCCTTGCGCGTGACGCTGTTCGATGAAGAGGTGGAAGATCTGGCGTACTTCGATCCGCTCACTGGCGAGATCTTGAACAAGGTGCCGCGTGCGACGGTGTATCCGAAGACCCATTACGTGACGCCACGCGAGGTGATTCTGGGTGCAGTCGATCAGATCAAGGTCGAGCTCAAGGCGCGTCTTGAAGAGTTGCAAACCCAAGATAAGTTGGTGGAGAAGCAGCGCCTTGGGCAGCGTACGCGCTACGACATTGAGATGTTGGTTGAGCTTGGGTATTGCCCGGGGATCGAAAACTACTCGCGCTATTTATCCGGCCGTGCAGCCGGACAGCCGCCACCGACCCTGATCGAATATTTGCCTGCGGATGCGCTGGTCATCATTGATGAGAGTCACGTCACCATTCCGCAGCTGGGCGGCATGTACCGTGGTGACCGAGCGCGTAAGCAAACTTTGGTGGACTACGGTTTCCGTCTCCCCTCGGCGCTCGACAATCGTCCATTGCAATTCGAAGAGTTCGACCGACTTACGCCGCAGCGCATCTATGTCTCGGCCACGCCGGGGCCCTATGAGCTCGAGCATGCGGACAGCATTGCCGAGCAGGTGGTGCGCCCGACCGGGCTGGTCGACCCCGAAGTGGAGGTGCGCCCGGTTGGCACCCAAGTGGATGACTTGTTGTCGGAAATCGGCAAACGTACGGCGGTGGAAGAGCGGGTGTTGGTAACGGTTTTGACCAAGAAAATGGCCGAAGACCTGACCGACTATCTAGCGGAGCACGGTGTGCGCGTACGCTACCTGCACAGTGATATCGATACCGTCGAACGTGTTGAGATTATTCGTGATCTGCGTTTGGGTGCCTTTGATGTTTTGGTCGGGATCAACCTGTTGCGTGAAGGCCTCGATATGCCCGAGGTGTCGCTGGTCGCGATTCTGGATGCCGACAAGGAAGGCTTTTTGCGGTCGGATCGTTCCTTGATTCAGACCATTGGCCGTGCCGCGCGAAATGTGAATGGACATGCGATTCTCTACGCGGATGAGATCACCGGCTCGATGAAGCGGGCATTGGATGAAACCGCGCGCCGCCGTGAGAAGCAGCTTGCCTACAACCAAGAGCATGGCATCACCCCGCAGGGCATCCGTAAGAAGGTCGAAGACATCATGGAGGGCGCGCGTGGCCCGTATGCCATGAACAAGGAGCCGCTGCGTAAGGTCGCGGAGGATGCGAGCCGCTACATCGCGGCGCATCCGAATGATCTCAAGAAAGAGCTGGCGGCGCTGGAAGAGAAGATGTTCCAGCACGCGCGGGATCTGGAGTTTGAGGATGCCGCGCGGGTGCGGGATCAGATTGCGGCGATCAAGGAAGCGGCGCTGGCATAATCCCTAGAGTCCGTCGCCGGCGGTTGCGAAAGATTGTATTGAGAGGCGATCCGAGAACCGGTAGACTTCGCCGCTCGCAGGCGCGTAGCTCAGTTGGTTAGAGCACCACCTTGACATGGTGGGGGTCGGTGGTTCGAATCCACTCGCGCCTACCAA
>CAZZIQ010000098.1:0-3876 GCA_964654355.1 uncultured Piscirickettsiaceae bacterium | reverse complement strand
GAGATCTTTTCTGCGCCGGAATTGACACGAAATACCCCGAAAACGACAATACCGCGCTTTCTCTCTGGAGCAGGGGGAAATGATTGTGAATCCGTTGTTTGCGCGCGGGTTCCGGAAGTTGCCGAAACGCTGCATTTTTTGCGCGAACATGCGTCCGTAACTTGGGCGCGAATGACCGGAACCGGAGCGTGCTGTTTTGCGGTATGCGCCTCAGAAGAGGATGCAAATCAAGTAGTTAAAGATCTTCCGCGGGCATGGGTACAGGCGGGTTGGTCGGCATGGATCGCACAAGGACGAAATCGCTCGCCGCTTTTGAGCCGGCTGGAGCAGTTTCAGCGTGACGGAATTCTTGGGGTGTAGCCAAGCGGTAAGGCACCGGTTTTTGGTATCGGCATTCCCTGGTTCGAATCCAGGCACCCCAGCCAGATGTTGTTTGAGTTGTTTGTTGAACCCCGCTGCATTGCAGCCACGCGCGCAAGGAACAAGGTGACATGTCCGACGACCGCATGATGGTCTTCAGTGGCAATGCCAACCCAAAACTGGCAGCGGATGTTGCCCGCTATTTGCAGCGCGGTCTCGGTCGTCTGCACCTGGATCGCTTCAGTGATGGCGAGGTGTTGGTTGAGATCGAGGAAAACGTGCGCGGTAAGGATGTGTATGTCATCCAGCCGACCTGCGCGCCGACCAACGACAACTTGATGGAGTTGCTGGTGATGATTGACGCCTTGCGTCGCGCATCGGCCCACAAGATTACGGCGGTGATTCCGTATTACGGATATGCCCGCCAAGACCGTCGCCCGCGTTCCGCACGCGTGCCGATTACGGCGAAGGTGGTGGCGCAGATGATTGGTAACGTAGGTGCTGATCATGTGTTGACGGTGGATCTGCATGCGGACCAGATCCAGGGATTTTTCGATGTGCCGGTGGACAATATTTATGCCTCGCCGGTGCTGATGAGTGACATCTGGCGGCATGAGTACGACAACCTGATGGTGGTCTCGCCGGATGTGGGCGGTGTGGTGCGCGCACGCGCGGTGGCCAAGCTGCTCGGCGATATGGATCTCGCCATCATTGATAAGCGTCGCCCGAAGGCCAATGTGTCGCAGGTAATGCACATCATTGGTGATGTTGAAGGGCGTACTTGTGTGCTGGTGGATGACTTGGTCGATACCGCTGGCACCTTGTGTAAAGCTGCGAAGGCTTTGAAAGAGCACGGTGCGGCTAAGGTTGTGGCGTACTGCACCCATGCGGTGTTGTCCGGCCCAGCGATTTCGAACATTTCGAACTCGGTGTTGGATGAGTTGGTTGTGACTGATTCCATTCCGCTGAGCGAAGAAGCGCAGGCGTGCGCTCAGGTTCGTCAGCTCAGTATTGCTGAGTTATTGGGCGAATCGATGCGCCGCATGCACACCGGCGAGTCAGTGAGCTCGCTGTATATGGATTAGGCCTCACGCTGTTGAGGTACCCGCGCGCAAGCGCACGATTTTTTGATAGAGAGTTTTTGGAGAACTGCCATGAGTGCCAGCTTTGAACTCAAGGCCGCAAACCGCGGCGACCTGGGCAAGGGCGCCATGCGTCGCCTGCGCAAGACCGGTCAAGTGCCGGGTGTGGTGTACGGTGGAAACCGTGAACCGTCCATGATTCAGTTGCGTCATGACGAACTGATGCATGATCTGGAAAACGATGCGTTCTACTCGCACATTCTGAGCCTGGATGTTGATGGGAAGGCTGAGCGTGTTGTACTGAAGGACCTTCAGCGTCATCCGGCCAAAGGTGTGTTGATGCATGTCGACTTCCTGCGCGTCAGCGAAGACCAGCCGGTCACCATGCGTGTACCGCTGCATTTTGTCGGTGCGGAAAAGTCTCTTGGCATCAAGATGGGTGGTTCGGTCAGCGTCGTCACCAATGATGTGATCGTGAAGTGTCTGCCGAAAGACCTACCCGATGCGATCGAGGTTGATCTGTCCGGTATGCGTATGGGCCGCACGATTCACCTATCGGGCCTGAAGTTGCCTGAAGGCGTATCGCTGGTGGCGTTGTCGCATGGCGAAGTACAGGACTACGACCAGGCGGTTGTGACTATGCTCAAGGCACGCGGCATGACCTCTTCGGATGTGCGCGAAGCCGAAAAAGCTTTCGGGATCACCGACTAAACCACTGCCGCGAGCGGGCACGCACGCGGTATGGCGATTGCGCTACTGGTTGGCCTCGGCAATCCGGGCGCACGCTATACCGAAACCCGCCACAACGCTGGTTTCTGGTTATTGGACGCCCTCGCAGCCCGCGAGGGCGTTTCCTTTTCTGCGGAAAGTCGGTTCAACGGTGAGCTGGCCAAGGTGGTGATCGGTGGGCGTGACTTGCGCCTGCTGAAGCCAACCACCTTTATGAATCACAGCGGTCAGTCGGTGGGCGCGGTTGCGCGGTATTTCAATCTCGCGCCGGAGCAGGTTTTGGTTGCGCATGATGAGATTGATCTGCCGGTCGGTGTCATGCGCTTGAAGAGCGGTGGTGGGCATGCCGGTCACAATGGTTTGCGTGACATCGTCGCGCACCTTGGCAGCAATGCATTTCATCGCGTGCGTATTGGGGTCGGGCGACCGCAGCATCCGAATGAAAAGGTTGTGGACTACGTGTTACATCGCGCGGGTCAGGATGAGCGCATCTCGATTGACCGTGGGCTCGATGCGGTGATCACAGAGCTTCCTGAGATACTCTCAGGCAACCTCGAAAAATCGATGCAGCGTTTACATACTGCGACCGAATAGATTGAAACAACAGGATCGAACATGGGATTCAAATGCGGGATCGTGGGTCTGCCGAATGTTGGTAAGTCGACGTTGTTTAACGCGCTGACCAAGTCAGGCATCGAAGCGGCGAACTACCCGTTCTGTACGATTGATCCTAATGTTGGTGTTGTGCCGGTGGCTGATCCGCGTTTGCAGGCGCTTGCGGAGATTGTGCATCCAGAACGTGTGCTGCCGGCAGTGATGGAGTTTGTCGATATCGCCGGCCTGGTTGCGGGCGCGTCGAAGGGTGAAGGCTTGGGTAATAAGTTTCTCGCCAACATTCGTGAAACCGATGCCATCGCGCATGTAGTGCGTTGCTTTGCGGATGACAATGTGGTGCATGTCGCGGGCAAGGTCGATCCGATTGGTGATATTGAAGTCATCGATACCGAATTGGCGCTGGCGGATTTGGAGAGCGTGACCAAGGCGTTGGATAAGGCACAACGGACTGCGAAAACTGGAGATAAGGCCGCCAAGGTGCGTGCTGAGTTGTTGGCTAAAGTGCAAGCACACCTTGATGGTGGTAAGCCAGTGCGTAGTATGGGGCTGGATGAAGAGGAGTTAGATCAGCTGTATGACTTGCATCTGATTACGGTCAAGCCAACGATGTTCATTGCCAACGTTGCCGAAGATGGTTTTGACAACAATCCGTACTTTGATGCCGTACAGCAACATGCGGCCGGGCAGGGTGCTGAGGTGGTTGCTGTGTGTGCGGCGATTGAATCCGAGCTTTCGCAACTCGAAGACGATGAGCGCGATGAGTTTTTAGCTGAGATGGGCCAAAGCGAGCCGGGCCTTAATCGCGTGATTCGTGCGGGTTACAAACTCTTGGGTCTGCAGACCTACTTCACTGCAGGGGTGAAGGAGGTTCGCGCATGGACCATTCCGGTAGGTGCGACTGCACCACAAGCCGCGGGCAAGATTCACACTGACTTTGAGCGTGGTTTCATTCGTGCTGAAGTGACTGCCTATGATGACTTCGTTCGTCTGAAGGGCGAGGCGGGTGCGAAAGAAGCCGGCAAGCTGCGCTTGGAAGGCAAGGATTACATCGTCGCTGACGGTGATGTGATGCACTTCCGCTTCAACGTCT
>CAZZIQ010000097.1:0-3902 GCA_964654355.1 uncultured Piscirickettsiaceae bacterium | reverse complement strand
TCGCGAGGGCCATAGGCCCGTGGCGATCCACTGCCGAAGGCAGCGATAAACAGCAAGGCACCTTCAGAATAAATCCATCGGATCGACATCGAGTGACCAGCGTACTTTGCGTGCCGCGGGCAGGTTCTCGAGCGATCCAATCCATGCTTCCAATAATCGATGCAACGCGCCACGGCTTTGCGCCTGTAATAGCAACTGCGCGCGCCAACGTCCGGCACGACGCTCCATCGGCGCCGGTACCGGTCCTAGAAATTGCACGCCCTCCGCGGCCTCGAGTTGATCTGCGGCTTGCAAGGCGTGTTGTAAAAACTGCATGCCCGTTTCTGCTTGGGTCGATTCGGTACGTACTAGCGCGAAATGACTGAAGGGTGGGAGGCCTGCAAGCGAGCGTTCTTCCAGAGCGAGTGTCGCAAAGGCTGCGTAGCCTTCGCGTACCAGGGTTTGTAAGAGTGGATGATCGGGATGATGGGTTTGAATCCACACCTGACCCGGACGTTCGGCGCGTCCGGCACGCCCGGCAACTTGAATCAAAAGCTGTGCGAGATGTTCGGTGGCGCGGAAGTCGGCACCAAACAGTCCGCCATCGGCATGAATGATGGCAACCAGCGAAACGTTGGGGAAGTGATGGCCCTTGGCCAGCATCTGCGTGCCGATCAGGATACGCGCGCGGCCACTTTCGGCCTCGTTCAAGAGTGCTTCAATCTGTCCCTTGTTGCGCGTGCTGTCGCGGTCGATACGAATTGTGGCAACGCCGGGGAAGCGCTCAGCAATGGCTTGTTCGAGCTTTTCGGTGCCTACGCCAAAGTCGCGCAGCTCGGCCGAGCCGCAGTCCGGGCAGCGGGTGTGTAAGGCAACCCGTGTGCCGCAATGATGACAAGCGAGGTCATGCGCTTGGCGATGCACGGTCATCTGCGCATCGCAGCGCGGACATTGCGCGACCCAACCACAGGTATGACAGGTCAGCGTGGGCGCATAGCCGCGACGGTTTAGAAACAGAAGGACTTGTCCGCCTTGATCGAGCTGGCGACGAATTTCTTGCAGCAAAGGTTCGGACAGGCCCGCCTGCATGCGTTGCTGGCGGATGTCCAATAAGCGGAATGCGGGAAGGTTTGCGCCGCCTGCGCGTTCGCGTAAATGCAAGGCCTGATAGCGCGCCTCGTTGGCATTCTGCATGCTCTCGAGGGAAGGTGTGGCGCTGCCTAAAACAATTGGGCATTGCGCCGACTGCGCGCGCAACACTGCCAGGTCACGCGCGTGATAACGCAGGCCTTCTTGTTGCTTATACGAAGCATCATGTTCTTCATCGACGATGACGAGCCCAAGATCGGCAAAGGCGAGAAAGATCGATGAGCGGGTTCCGATCACAATGCGCGCGCGACCTTCGCGTGCAGCTTGCCAAGTGCAGCTGCGTTCGCCATCGCTGAGCCCGGAGTGGTACAAGGCAATCGAATCTTGGTGAAAGCGTGCGCGGAAGCGCTGCACAGTTTGTGGTGTTAAACCAATTTCAGGAATCAGCACCAGCACTTGCTTTCCTTGCGTAAGCACGTCAGAAATCGCGTGTAGGTAGACCTCGGTCTTGCCGCTGCCTGTAATGCCATCCAACAGAAATGCCTTGAATCCGCGCGCAGCACGAATCGCGTGTAGCGCGCCCGCTTGTTCGTTGTTGAGTGCGTGCGGCGGATCGGGCGTAACCGCTTCGTTCGATAAGCAATCCAGTTCGACGGCCTCGACCATGTCCGCATCGCGCATACGCCGAAGTGCGGCACGCCAATCACCGGCGTCGGTTAACGTTTCGGCGAGTTGATCCTCGCTGCGGGGATGTTCCGACGAGAGCTGTGCGGCAATGCGGGTTTGTAGCGGCGCGCGCTTGGGCTTGGTCGCAAAGTGCAGCACGCCGGCTTCCGTGAGTATCCATCCGCGCGGCCCGCGTTGTGCGTTTTGTCCTTGGCGTAAGGCGGGAGGTAGCCCTAAGGCAAAAACGTCGCCGATCGGATGGTGGTAGTAGCGTGCCGTCCATTCGAGGATGGCGAACAGATCGGGCGGTAGTAGCGCGTGTTCGTCGAGGGCGGACTGAATCGGTTTGAGCCGCTCGATAGGGATCGTTGAATCCTTCGGATGCTCGATCACGATGCCAATCATCGGCGTTTTGCCGAAACGCAACGACACCCGGCTGCCGATGGGGGGTAGGGGTGCATCGTGCAGTGCGAGGTAGTCAAAGGATCGCCGCAATGGCAGAGGCAGGGCGACGCGGAGCAGGTTCATCGCGTGATTGTAGGACAGGCTGCGCGCCCATCGAGGCCGAGTACAATCTTTCGCCATGTTGTCTGCGCAATCCACCCATATCCTGGCTACCCAGGCCGAGCGACTCGGTGGGATGTTGGGTCGTGCCGTGCGTTGGCTCGCTCTGGGGATGGTGGTCGTGACCTTCGCTGTCGTGATCCTGCGCTATTTCTTCAACAGCGGCTCGATTGCGTTGCAAGAATCCATTCAGTGGATGCACGCGGGCGTTTTCTTGCTCGGTGCGGCGTGGACGCTGCAGCAAGATGGGCATGTGCGCGTCGATGTGTTCTACCGCACCATGACGCCGCGGCAACAAGCCCATGTAAATCTGTGGGGTAGCCTGTTGTTGTTGGCGCCGGTGGCGTTGCTGATTCTGCTGACCAGTACCCCTTATGTGTGGGAATCTTGGAAAGTGTTGGAAGGCTCGCGTGAAACCGGTGGCTTACCCGGTGTGTTTTTATTGAAAACATTCATTCCGCTGACGGCTTTCTTGCTCTTGCTGCAAGCGTTCGCGGAAGTACTGCGCAACGCGTTGGTCTTGCGCGAGTCGGGGCGTTAGCGTGGAGCTGATCTGGTCGCTGGGCTTGTTCTTGGTTGTTTTTGCTGTGCTGCTGAGTGGCTATCCGGTTGCCTTTGCGCTCGGCGGTACGGCGGTGAGCTTTGCCTTGTTGGGCATGGCGGTCGGTCAGTTTGATCTCGCCTTCTTACAAGCCTTGCCGAGTCGTATTTTCGGCATCATGAGCAACGAAACGCTGGTGGCCGTGCCCTTGTTCGTGTTCATGGGCGTGATGCTCGAGCGCGCGCAGATTGCGGAGCAGTTGCTGGACACGCTGGCCCGTTTGTTTGGGCGTGTGCGTGGGGGCTTGGGTATCTCGGTCACCTTGGTCGGCATGTTGCTCGCGGCCAGCACCGGCATTGTCGGTGCCACGGTGGTCACAATGGGTTTGTTGGCGCTGCCGACTATGCTCAAGCGTGGGTATGCGCCGAGCGTGGCTGCGGGCACGGTCTGTGCATCTGGTACGCTCGGGCAGATCATTCCGCCGTCGATCATCTTGGTGTTGCTCGGCGATGTGCTGTCTTCGGCCTATCAGCAAGCGCAGCTCGATCAAGGCATTTTTTCACCAGAAACCGTTTCGGTCGGCGACTTGTTTGCCGGTGCATTGATTCCGGGGCTGATTCTGGTTGGGTTGTATTTGCTCTATCTGGTCGGTCTGGCGATTTGGAAACCACAACACGTTCCGGTGCAACCGATCTTGGGTGATGCGCAAAAGCCTTCGTTGCTCGAGGTTGTGGGCGTGCTGCTGCCGCCGTTGTTTTTAATCATTGCCGTGTTGGGTTCGATTTTGGCCGGCATGGCGACGCCCACCGAGGCGGCTTCGGTGGGTGCGGTCGGTGCAATGGTTTTGGCGTTGGGTCGGAAAACCTTAACTTGGCCTTTGCTGCACGAAGTGATGCAATCGACCGTGCGCATTTCTAGCATGGTGTTCCTGATTTTTGTCGGCGCGTCGATTTTCTCGCTGGTGTTTCGTGGCTTTGGCGGCGACGAATTGGTGCATCAGGCCCTGACCGACCTGCCGGGCGGCGTGGTCGGTGCGCTGCTGGTGGTGATGCTGGTGATGTTC
>CAZZIQ010000096.1:0-4049 GCA_964654355.1 uncultured Piscirickettsiaceae bacterium | reverse complement strand
TTCCTTTGCGTGAAAACATCGACTTCATCCTCATTGGTTTTGTTTTTTCTAAACTTTTGCGTAGCGTTAGATCACTGGCTTGGCCACTGCAATCATGCGCGGCTGCATTTGATCCTGAACCTGTTCCGCGAGCGTTGCAGGATCCTGCGCCAAGGTGTGGCGCAGGTCTCGCGCCAACAAGGCACGCTCTTCGTCCATCAAATTCCGAGCAATCTCAATTGCACGACCATGCGAGCGCAGCAGCAACCGCGTTGGATACCAGCGGCGCGGATCCTTGCGGAGTTCCACCTGCGCCCAATGCCGTGGCAAAAACGCCTCGCTCTTCAACTCACGCGCACCACGACGCACCCGAATCTGCTGTGCGTCAAGCGCCACTTCCTCACACGTCCGCGCCCGCACGGCACAGTAATAAAACGCCGCCGTAACCAGCAGCATTTCCAGACCTGAAAACGGCATGACCATCCACGCGCCGAGCTCCCAAGCCCAATAGGCAACCACTGCGCTCACCGCCCAAAGAAGTCCCATGACAAACTGCAGGCCGCGCCAACTCATGGAGCAGTTTGGTTGCAGCCAGTAGGCTGTCTGTAGGTCTGCGCCGGAATCGACGCAGCGATCTTCACGCAGGATCAATGGGGCACTCCGGCGTAACGCGCTGATGAATATTAGTGTTCTCTAAAAAATTGATTTAGATCAATTTTTTCGTTCGGCGGATTATGCGCGTCGCCCTGAAGCCAAGCAAACCGCCATAGATAAAATTCAAAAGAAAATCCGAATATCTTCTATAAAATCTATCAATAGTTGTTTTTATGAATATTCGCAATTAACTATTCACAAGCGCCCGCACCCACAGCGCCACCCCACTCCCGAGCAGAATCAGACTGACCAGGCGCAATAAGGCCTCATTGGACAGGCTGGTGTGAATCCGACTCCCGCCCCACAGCGCCAGCAAAGTCACCGGCACGGCCAGCGCAAACAACCACAGGGTCTCGACGCCGAGCACGCCGGTTACCGTAAACACCCCGACCCGCACCAAGGCCTCGAAGAAAAACAAACCCGAGAGGGTCGCCCGCATTACGCCCTTATCGAAAATCCGCCGCGACAGATACATCACATAAGGCGGACCGCCGGTACCGAACAAGGCACTAATGGTTCCACCGATCAGGCCCGTCGGCCACGTCCAATGTTGTGAAATTGGCGGCAACTGCGTCTGTCGCGCCAAAAGATTACGCAACGCAAACGCGATAACCACCGTTCCCAGCGCAATCAGCAGTGATTCACGCGGCAGGTTCACCAGCAAGTACGCGCCCATCAAGACGCCAATCGCACCCGCAAACAATAAGCGCCGGATCTCATCCCATGCGACTTTCTTGAAATGCAGCCCACCCAGCGCCAACGAAGCGGTGAAATCGGTCAAGAGAATGAGTGGAACGACCGTAGTCAACGGCAACTGCAAGGCTAGCAACGGCACTGAGATCAGCCCCGAACCAAACCCCGTAATGCCCCGAATCACATAGGCAACGACCAACACCGGGATCGCCCACAACACCGGCACGCTCTCAACCGCGGCCACGAATTCATTGAGCACAGTCGTTCACTTTGTCGTCTTACTGACGCCCGTTTGTTGAAGGAACACATCAATCGGCACATCAATACGCTGTCCCGGCTTCGGCTGTGGCGGCGCCTTCACGCCCCGCCACGCATGGCCATAGACCACTTCCCATGAGGCTGGCAGCGTGCCATCAGTGTGCACAAACTGCTCCACATAATGCTGCTGCATCGCCTTCATTTTTTGGGGTGTTGTCAGACCCTTACGCGTCCCTTGACTACGATTGCTTGCACCCAACTGACGCAAGTCATGCAACAAAGTAGTCACCTCACGGTAAGTCAGCGTCAGGGTTTCGACATCCAAGACCGGTTCGGCCAAGCCTGCGCGCAACAAAGCATCCCCCACATCATGCATATCGATGAACCGATGCACATGCACCGCCTCATCGACACTGGCCCAAGCGGTTCGTAACTCGTTCAACGTATCCGGACCGAGCGTTGCAAACTGAAACAAGCCATCGGGACGCAGCACGCGCCGAACTTCAGCAAACACCGCATCCAAATCGTTACACCACTGCAACATCAAACTGGAGAACACCAAATCAACCGAGTCATCCGCGAGTGGTACTCGCTGCGCATCAGCACAGATCGCATGACGCGAAACCCGCGCCAATCGATTCTTCTTCGCGGGCATGCGCGCACAGGCCGCGCAGAGCATCGGTTGCGCAAGATCCAGCGCAATGAGTTCGGCTTTGGGGTAGCGCTTGCGAAGATCTGGCAGGGCATAACCGGTACCTGCACCCAAATCGAGAATGCGCTCTGGCTTGAGCTTCACATAATCCAAACGCTGCAATAAACGATCGGCCACTTCACGCTGCAACACCGCAACCGCGTCATAGGCGGATGCGGCGCGCTCAAAACCGCGCCGCACCTTGGTCGTGGGCAAGTGATAACGCGCTTCGGTATCCGTCACGGATCCTGCTCCGCTGTCACATCCAACACAAAGTCATAGACCCTTCGAGCCAAGCTTGCGGGCTCAACTAAAAAGGGCGCATGCCCCGCTGCAGGCCAAGCCTCTGCGATCGCGTTTGGCATGGATGCAGCTGCATGTGCCGCGGCTTGTGGCGGCGTTAATCGATCTTTCTCGCCAGTCAACCATAGCGTGGGTTGATGGATTCTAGGCAACAGGGGGCGCAAATCCGCATGCTCCAAAATCGATAAACCACCTTCGAGCACACCGGGCTCCGGATCTTGTGCCTGTGCGGCCAAAATCGTACGCGCTTGCTCTCGCCCTCCAGGCACCCCCAAAAACTGCAAGGAAAGAAAACGGCCAATCACGCTATCGCGCGCATGCACCAACTCTTGCGCAAAGTTGTGCAACACACTTTTACGAACCGCATCGAGCCAATCGCCCTCTTCCACAAAGCGCGGCGTACTGCCCACCAACACCAACTGCTGCACGCGCTGCGGAAACATCGCTGCGGCCTGCAGCGCAACCATGCCGCCCAACGACCAACCTAACCACGTCGCATGCAGTGGTGCGCGCTGCACTACATCATCAGCCAGCGCGGCAAGGTCATGCATCTGTTCGATCGGCGCCGCATCGGCATAGCCGGGTAGATTCAATGCGGTAACGTTGAAGTGCTGTGCAAGATGGGGGCGCAACGCATCCCACACCGCTGCGGTAAAGCCCCAGCCGTGCAGCAATACGAGATTTGGTTTGGAATTAGGATTCATAGCCCACAATACAAGGTCGCCGGCATTTTATTTCGGGAAGCGCTCAAGGCCGTCCATGGCTCGCTCGACGATCGACATCCCTGTCGATCGTCGCCCCCGAAATAAAAGACCGCCACCCTTGCATCCCCAAGCATCAAAGATGACTTTGAGCGACCCCTGAATTCGACTACCGGCAGTATTACGCATTCGCATACCCTGTTAACGCAAATCCGAGAATGACTGCAATAAGCGCTCGATCTGCTCTTCCGTATGCAGCGCAGAGAGTGAGACCCGTAAACGCGCACTGCCCTCGGGCACCGTCGGCGGACGAATCGCGGGCACCCAAAAACCACCGTCCAGCAACTTCTCACTGCGCGCACTGGCAGCTTTTGCATCACCGACCACAACCGGCTGAATCGCGGTTGTCGACGGCATTAACTGCAACCCCAACTGTTCTGCGCCATGCCGAAACTGTGCAATGTTGTCTTGTAATTGTGCGCGCCGTTGCTCGCCCTCTTCGCCCGCCGCGCGCTTCAGATTTACCCGCGTTGTTTCCGCAAGCGCCGGCGGTGTCGCCGTGGTGTAGATGTAGCTGCGCGCGTTTTGGATCAGGGTTTCGATTAAGGCATCGCTGCCGGCGATAAACGCGCCAAAGCTGCCGAGCGCCTTGCCCAAGGTGCCCATCACAATTGGCACGCGCTCTACACCCAACTCGAAATGCGCGACGCTGCCACGACCCTGTGGCCCGATCACACCCAGAGCATGCGCCTCATCCACCATCAGCCATG
>CAZZIQ010000095.1:0-4051 GCA_964654355.1 uncultured Piscirickettsiaceae bacterium | reverse complement strand
CCTTCGCGCGCCACTATGACGACTTCCAGGCGATCAACACCGAGCTGCTCGGCCTATCGATCGACAGCTACTACAGCCACGTCGCCTGGGTCCGCAACATCAAGGAGCGCTTCGGGGTCGACATTCAGTTCCCGATCATCGAAGACCTGTCGATGAAGGTGGCGAATGCCTACGGCATGATCCACCCGGGTGCCGCCGACACCTCGGCGGTACGCGCCACGTTCATCATCGACCCCAACGGCATCTTGCGTGCAATGGTGTACTACCCGATGACCAACGGCCGCTCGATTCCGGAATTCCTGCGCCTGGTGAAAGCCTTGCAGACTTCGGATACACACAAGATTGCGACGCCGGAAGGCTGGCAGCCTGGTGACAAGGTCATCGTGCCGCCGCCGCAAGATGTGGCTGCTGCCGAAGCGCGCATCAACGAAGGCTACGAGTGCACCGACTGGTACTTCTGTAAGAAAGAATTGGCGGTCTGAAGCCAAGAGAACTGGCTGGCTTGTGCGTTCTGCGGCGTGGGTGGCAAGGATGGCTTCACGGCGACCGCAGAACGATGACCGGTCCGTTCTCTTCCGTAGGCACACACCCGCAGGTCGTAAGGCCTGCGGGTTTTTATTGGATGAGAAGCAAAAAAAAACGGCGATTGCCCTGAGGAAATCGCCGTAGAAAGCAGGAGGCTTACAAAATCACCATGATCGAACAAACAGACTGACAAGAAGGTTTGTTCAGGACCATACACCGCGCGGCACGGCCGCAGCGGATGAACCCATTGTTCAGATTCGCGACTGAGAGATCTTGATCCCAGTCAAAAAAACTCACTTTTCCGGCGTGACCTGATCAATCCGCAGGGTTTGCAGCTCGGCACCCAGCGGCAGCAGCGCGCCTCCGAACCAATCACCCGGCTTACCCAGAATCTCACCAGAGATCGCGACACGCGCTTCGACCTGTAATTCCTTCACGCCCTCGAGGCTGACCCCCGGCATGATCGCCGCACGGTCATCCAACAACACATTCGCCGGCAGATCCGCGCGTGACAGTTTCAAAGCCAAGGTCGGCGGCCCGACCGGCTCAAGGCGAGCAAACACAAACACGGCTGTGTTCGGATCGATCTCTTGCGCCGCGAACTCAGGGCTTAATTCAACGCGTAACGGCAAGCCAATGCGCAACGGCGCCTCCAATAGACGCTCAACCGGCACACCCAAGGCCTGCTGCGCTTGCGCTGCAGCAGCGTTCAGCAAGGTGATGGAATCCGCATCCAGATCCGGATTCAAGCTCGCCAGTTTCTTCCAACGTTGCAAGGCCCGCGCCGGATTATTCGCTTGCAGGTCGGCCTGTCCGCCCAGCCACAAACCATCGTAGTGTTCCGCATCACGCGCCAACGCCTGCTCTAACAACACCGCTGGCTTCCCCAAGAAGGAGTCGCCCTGACTCATGGCAATGCCATGCGCCGCAGTGACTAACTGTTCGGCGGTCGCCAGCGCACCGAGCAGATCAATCGCCTTGCTGTAGGCAATCCCGACTTCACTGATCCGTCCGGTCATCTCATACGACCGACCCAACATCATCCAGCCTTCCGCATTATCCGGCTCATCTTTGAGCCGCTCTTCGAGGCGCGCAATCATCGCTGGAATGTCGGGCTGACCATCGACCGCAAGCGATGTCTCCGCAGAGGGCTCACCCATGCGATGCCACGAACCGGTCTGCCAATAAATGGCGAACCCGATCAAAGGAATCACCAATAGAATCAACAGCCCACCAAGTGAACGACTGGCTGCGGTGTGACGCGCATCATGACGACGCACAGAGGATGTCGCGCTTTGAGACTGCTCAAGATCATGCAAGAGGCTGCGCTCAAGGTCCGTCTTGGCCTGCGCAAACTGCTCGTCATCCAAATCACCACGCAGACGATCTTGCTCCAGCTCTTCTGCACGCTGCTGAAACACCGCGACATTCATGGCCTTGGATGAAACGCCCCGCGCGCCCTGCGGTCCACGCCACAACGTCCATAGCAAGCTCAACACTACAACCAGCGTCAGCGCGCTGGCGATGATCCAAAAGGTCATGATGATTTATCCGGAAAGCGATTCGTCTTTGAGGTCATCGTTGAGCAAGGTACGCAGACGCGCTTGCTCCGTGTCACTGAGCCCACTTGGCGCAACGGGGGCGGAAGACGAAGAAGAGGAAGATACGGTCGACTGACTACGCTTGCGCAGCTGTACAACCAACAAAATCAAACCCAAGCCGATCAGCACCGCAGGCAAGCCCCACAGCAACCACGTACGTTCATCAACCTTGGGCTTGTACAGCACGAAGTCACCATAGCGCGCGAGAAACCAGTCCTTGATTTCATCGTCGCTCATGCCACGTTCCATCATCAGTTCAAACACTTTGTTGCGATGATCACGTGCAAGATCAGCATTCGACCCCGCGATGCTGGTGTTTTGGCATTTGATGCAGCGAATCTGCTCGATCAGACGATGGAAGCGTTCTTCAGTGGCCTGATCTGGAAAGGCTAAGACCTCAACCGGGCCTGCATGAATGGATGACGTGAACGGCAAAAAAATCAACAACGCAAATAACCAGGCACGCAACATGAAGGCTCGTCCTTATCCTTAGATCAACGGTCAGCGCGGGACAAACATGCGCCGCCGTTGTCACGAATCGATTGCACTAAAGGCAAGAAATAATCGCGCACATTGGTCACTGTGAGCGGGCCAATGTAGCGATCACAAATCACACCCTGCGCATCAATCACATAGGTTTCTGGCGCCGCCGCCACACCCAACTCAATCCCAACCTTGTTATCGGGATCAAAGCCGGTATGCGCATAGGGATTACCCAGTCGCTCGAGCCAACGCAACGCCTTCTCACGATCGTCTTTCCAATCCAAGCCAATCACTTCAACCACGCCGGTGTCACGCACCGCATTCAACACGGCATGCTCTTCACGACAGGAAGGACACCATGTTGCCCACACATTGAGCAGCTTCACATCGCCACGGAAGAGTTCCTGTGTGAGTTGTTGGTCTGGATTCAATAAATCCGGCACCGTGAACGCTGGAATCGGCTTGCCGATCATCGGCGAGTCTTCGGCTTCGGGTTTGGGATCGTTGAACAAACCAATCCCCAACACCGCAATCAAGGCAATGAAAATCAATAGCGGAAGAACAACACGAGTTTGCATGGCGATGAGCAGAGAAGTCCGTAACGAAAATTAACGTGCCGCAATCCGCTGCTGGGCCCGCGCAATGGCAGCGCGAACTTGCGCCGGCGCAGTTCCACCGAAGTGATTACGTGCTGCCACCGAACCTTCCAGCGTCAACACCGTAAACACATCGCTCTCAATGACCGATGACAAGGCTTGAAGTTCAGTCAGGTCGAGATCGGACAAATCACGCGACGTATCAATCCCAAGCCGGACTGCACGTCCGACCACCTCGTGCGCATCACGAAACGCCACGCCTTTACGCACCAAGTAATCGGCCAGATCGGTCGCGGTGGAATAGCCCTTCAATGCCGCCGCACGCGCAACCTCATGCTTGAGCTGAATCGCCGGCACCATGTCGGCAAACACCTTGAGCGAGCCGCGCACGGTATCGATCGCATCAAACAAGGGTTCTTTGTCTTCTTGGTTGTCCTTGTTGTACGCCAAAGGCTGGCCCTTCATCAGCGTCAGTAAGGCAATCAGATGACCATTCACACGCCCCGTCTTGCCGCGCACCAGCTCGGGCACATCGGGATTTTTCTTCTGCGGCATGATGGATGAACCGGTGCAGAAACGATCGGGCAGGTCGATGAAATCAAACTGCGCCGAGGTCCACAGCACCAACTCTTCCGACATGCGCGAGAGATGCGTCATGACCAAAGCACAAGCCGCCGTGGTTTCAATCGCGAAATCACGATCCGATACCGCATCCAACGAGTTCTCTGCGACAGCATCAAAGGCGAGCAACGCTGCAACCCGCGCGCGATCAATCGGAAAGGTGGTCCCTGCTAGCGCGGCCGCGCCCAACGGCAACACATTCACCCGCTTGCGTGCATCGACGAA
>CAZZIQ010000094.1:0-4091 GCA_964654355.1 uncultured Piscirickettsiaceae bacterium | reverse complement strand
TTGCGCGCCAGCAAATAATCGATCGCCGGCGCCACATGCTCTGGGCGAATCGCATCAAAGCGCGGTAGATCAGAAAAATCGACCAGCGGGTTGTTGGCGGGGCGTTGGGGAGTCGCGACAGAGGTCATAACGGGCCTTCCATGGTTTCGGTCATCAGAGCAGCGATGCTAGCATGCAGTTCCCAATTTATTGGTCACTCAACCCAAGGAATTCAAGCACGCATGACGGCATTCCCAACACTCCGCCCGTTCCAAGGCAAACCCCCGGTGATTGACCCCACAGCGTATGTGGATCCAATGGCAACCGTGATCGGCCCTGCAGAAATTGGCCCGGACTGTTCCATCTGGCCGATGGTCTCCATTCGCTGCGACGTTCATGCCATCCGCATCGGCGCGCGCAGCAACATCCAAGACAATAGCTGCCTCCATGTAACTGGCCCCGCGGAGCCTTGGCCAGAAGGACATCCTCTGATCATTGGCGAAGATGTGACCATAGGCCATGGTGTCATCCTGCATGGCTGCACAATTCGTGATCGCTGCCTGGTCGGCATGGGCGCAATCATCCTGGACGGGGCGGTTCTAGAAGAAGAGGTGTTCCTCGCGGCTGGGAGTTTGGTTTCACCCGGCAAGGTTCTGGAAGGTGGCTATTTGTGGCGCGGCTCCCCAGCACAAAAAGCACGCCCACTGAGTGATGCCGAGCGTGCGTGGTTACGCACCTCGGCCGACAACTATGTACGCCTCAAGAACGAATACCTACACGAGTAACCTCGGGCGGGACCAACGCGTCAAGCTTCGCTAGTAAGCCACGGCATTGCAGCCAAGCGCGTGCCTCTTCCGCATCCTGTTCAAACCAATCGCGCGCTGAACCCAAACGAAAGGTATAACCCCACGCATCCATGTCCGCTGTGATGCGCTCAAACCCAACTTCTGCCAGCGCTGTGCCAAGCAGAATTTCGAGATAGTTCACCGCATTCTCTTCTTCAAAGTCACCGCCCGCATCCGTGTGCAGTGTTTGCTTGCGGACATCATCCATACAGATGAAATGACAGGCCTCGTGCAAGGCGGAATGCACTGGCGTATTGGCACGAAAATAAAGACGGTTTTGAATCAATCCCGCTTCACAGTCGCCCCAATAACTACCGGGAATCACATCACCGTGCGCAACAGAATGAAGCACGAGCCCAAAGCAACGAAGTAAGTCCTCGAGCTTCGAAAGATTGATGTCTGCAAGCCGCAACACCTTCGCCTTGCGGCAAAGTTCATCCTCTTGCATGGAATCAACTCAGGCGTTGAGCTGCGCGCGAATGGCTTCGATGACAGGTGCTGTTTGCGGGCGTATGCCGCGCCAAATCGAGAAGGACTCGGCGGCTTGCTCCACCAGCATCCCCAAGCCATCCGCAACGCGCGCACCATGCGCCGAGGCCCATTGCATAAAGGGCGTGGGCTGGGCGGCATACATCAAGTCATAGGCCCATGCATCTTCAGCCAACAGACCTTCCGGCAAAGGTGGCAAGTCGCCACTTAAGCTCGCTGAAGTTGCATTGATCACGGCATCAAAGGGTTGTTGATCGGCCAGTGCTTCGAAACTGAGCGCCTCAACCGAAGTCGTGGCGAGATCCACAAACTCTTTTACCAAGGCTTCGGCTTTTTCAACCGTGCGGTTCGCAATGCAGAGACCATCAATCGTGGTACGTAAGATCGGCTCAAGGATGCCGCGCACCGCACCGCCTGCACCCAAAATCAGAATACGCTTCTCTTCAACTTCAAACCCAAGGTTTTTGAGATCGCGCATCAAACCAACACCATCGGTGTTGTCGCCTCGTAGCGAGTCGACATTGAACAACAAGGTGTTTACGGCGCGCGCACGACGCGCGCGTGGGCTGACCATATCGCACAATTTAAATGCTTCGGTTTTGTAGGGCACCGTAACGTTCATGCCTACCACACCTTCATGAATGATCACGCGCTCCAGTTCATCGGGCAGCGTGCCAGGCGCCACATCCAACGCTTCATAGGTCATATCTTGCCCGGTTTGTTGGGCAAATAACGTATGAATTCTTGGCGATTGGCTGTGCGCAATCGGATGTCCAAGCACAAGATATCGGTCAGTCATAACAGAATACGATGTCAGGTAAAGATCGAGGTAAAGATAAAGAAGAACAAGATGGCGAAGAATGCACCGGCTGGTAGGGTCACAATCCACGACATAAAGATGGTGCGAATCATACGCAAATTAAGTGCTGCAATCCCACGGGCAAAGCCAACTCCCAGCACCGCACCAACCAAGGTATGGGTAGTTGAGATCGGCAAGCCAGTTCCCGACGCAAGCACCACCGTGGTCGCTGCCGCAAGCTCACAGGCAAAACCACGACTCGGCGTCAGCTCGGTGATTTTCTTACCGATGGTCGCCATTACGCGATGGCCATAGGTAAGCAAACCAAACACGATACCGCCAGCACCCAAAAGCAGAATCCAAGAAGAAAGCTGGGACTTCTGTCCAACCACACCCCCGTGATCAATGACACTCACCACGGCAGCAACCGGACCAATCGCATTGGCCACGTCATTTGAGCCATGTGCAAACGCCATCGAACACGCGGTGACGATCATCAGCACGCCAAAGACGCGTTCAACGTTGGCATAGTGAAAGTTTCGATCTGCCTCCGGATCAATCTGCATACGACGAATGATCAAGGCGCCAATGACCGCCACCACGATACCGACTCCGACAGCGATCAAATAGCTCTGCCCGGTCGTCAGATGCAACCCAATGTGCTTGAGCCCTTTGAGCAAGGTCACCAACGTCATGATGAAACCCGCAAAGAACATGTAGATCGGCACATAACGCTTAGCGTTATCAAACGGTTTTTCCGTATCGAGCACAAGTCGCTGTACCGATCGGAACAAGGCATAGGCGATCAAACCGGCGAGTAGAGGCGAGACCACCCAGCTCATCGCAATCGACCCGACCTTGCCCCATTTCACGGCTTCAATCCCAATGCCAACCGCAGCAAAGCCAACAATCGCACCCACGATAGAGTGCGTAGTGGAAACTGGCCAACCAAAATGGGATGCAATAAATAACCAGATTGCCGCCGCAAGAAGCGAGGCAAGCATCCCAAAGACCAAGAGCTCGGGCGAATTGGTCAAAAACCCAGTATCGACAATGCCCTTACGAATGGTTTCAGTCACTGCGCCACCCGCAAGGTAGGCCCCCGCGAATTCAAAGATCGCCGCAACAATGACGGCCTGACGGACGGTTAAGACACCCGAACCAACGGAAGTCCCCATCGCATTAGCAACATCATTCGCGCCAACACCCCAAGCCATAAACAGGCCAAACAGGGCAACGAGAATGAGGTAAACGGTTGCATATTCCATGACAACCTCCTCTCTAGCGCGCCAGCATCAGCTGGATACGGCCACCCACACGCTGCGCAAGATCCGCCAGTTCACCGGTTTCATCAATGATCTTGTACAAGAACATCACATCAACGGGGGGCAATTCACGCTCAATTCGCAACAAATCTGCACGCAGCTGAATCTCCATGGCATCGGTGTCACTCTCAATCGTGTTGAGCTCGGTCAGCATCTTTTCAACCAAGCGCACTTCGGCGCCGCGAAAACCCGTCTCCACCAACTCGTCCAACTCATTCACCGTGGCATGTGCCTGCACACAAGCGTCGACATTGCGCTTGAGATAGGACAAAAAGGTTTGACTCATAATCGAGGGCAACCGGATCTGACGACCCAAAATAATGCCGGCAATATCTTTTGCCTGATTCGCAATGCGATCTTGCATCGTGAGCACATTCAAGAGATCGCCACGCGATACCGGCATGAATAAGCCCTTCGGCATCTGCAAGCGCAACGCGATTTTCAAATCATCAGCTTCATTTTCCAGCGCTGAAACGCGCTGCTGCGCCTCTTCGACACCGAGCGCGTCATCTTCGATTACGGCTTCGAACAACGCCTCCAGCTCAGACACACATGCGACTACTTTGGACATGTGCTGCTGCAGGGGTGCAAAAGGCGAGCGCCCAAAGATCCCTGAGAAATAATTCCCCATCTCATTGACTCCACGAATGCGAC
>CAZZIQ010000093.1:0-4128 GCA_964654355.1 uncultured Piscirickettsiaceae bacterium | reverse complement strand
CGCCCAAGTCATGGGCGCGCATCCCCTACATTCAACGAGTCAGGAGTGGTGAGTTTTTATGAGCGACAAGATTGTGTACGTGACCGATAGCAGTTTCGATGATGACGTTGTGAAGTCTGGTGCTCCGGTACTGGTCGATTTCTGGGCCGACTGGTGTGGCCCATGCAAGATGATCGCACCGGTTCTGGAAGATATCGCTGTGGAATTCGATGGTCGCGTCAAGGTCGCTAAGCTCAACATTGATGAAAACCCGACCACGCCGCCGAAGTTTGGCATTCGTGGGATTCCAACCTTGATGCTATTTAAAGACGGTAACGTCGAAGCGACTAAGGTGGGCGCCGTTTCCAAGTCGCAGCTCGCTGCCTTCTTGGAAGAAAACCTTTAATTTCTTGCCGGCCCGTTTTTTTACGGGCCGGTTCGTTTTAACCCATTGTGACCCAAGCCCTCGAGCCCTCGAGGCATGTAGTAAGAAACACATTCCCCATCCTCCCTGCCTTCGTGGCTTCTGTTCCACGAATTTCAAACCCGCCTCAAACGTAGATAAAAAATATGAAGTTACTTGACCTAAAAAAGATGTCCGTACCCGAGCTGCAAGAGATTGCAGAGGAATTGGGTATCGAAGAGCGCGGTCGCGCGCGTAAACAGGATGTGATTTTTTCCATCCTCAAGGTCAAGACCGAACGCGGTGATACGGTTGAGGTGGAGGGGGTTTTGGAAATCCTGCCGGATGGCTTTGGGTTCCTGCGCTCTGCGGATAGCTCGTATTTGGCGGGCCCGGATGACGTCTATGTCTCGCCGAGCCAGATCCGTCGTTTCAATTTACACACGGGCGACAGCATCGCGGGCTCTATTCGTCCGCCGAAGAAAGGCGAGCGTTATTTTGCGCTGCTGCGCGTCGACACCATCAACTTTGAAGCGCCGGATGTCGCCAAGAACAAGGTGTTATTTGAAAACCTGACACCGCTGCATCCAGAACAACGCTTCCGCATGGAGCGTGGTAACGGCAGTACCGAAGACCTCACTGCGCGCATGATTGATTTGGTTTCGCCGATTGGTAAGGGCTCGCGTGGTCTGGTGGTCGCACCGCCGAAGGCCGGTAAGACGGTGCTGCTGCAAAACATTGCCCACTCAATTGAGCATAACCATCCGGATGTCTATCTGATCGTGCTGCTGATCGATGAGCGACCCGAAGAAGTGACTGAAATGCAGCGCTCGGTGCGCGGTGAAGTTGTTGCTTCAACCTTTGATGAGCCGGCCTCACGCCACGTTCAGGTCGCGGAAATGGTGATCGAAAAAGCCAAGCGTTTGGTTGAGCACAAGCGTGACGTGGTGATCCTGTTGGATTCCATCACACGTCTCGCACGTGCCTACAACATGGTCGCTCCATCATCCGGCAAGGTTTTAACGGGTGGTGTCGATGCCAATGCGCTGCATCGTCCGAAGCGCTTCTTTGGTGCGGCACGTAACATCGAAGAGGGCGGCAGCCTGACCATTCTCGCCACCGCGTTGATCGACACCGGCTCCAAGATGGACGAGGTGATCTACGAAGAATTCAAGGGCACTGGCAACATGGAGCTGCACCTCAACCGCCGCATCTCCGAGAAGCGCGTGTTCCCGGCGATTGACGTGAACCGTTCCGGCACCCGTCGCGAAGAGCTGCTGACCGAGGCCGATCAGCTACAGAAGGTCTGGATTTTGCGCAAGGTTCTCCACCCGATGGACGAAATTGCTGCGGTCGAGTTCGTGCTCGAGCGCCTGCGTGCCACCAAGACCAATGCCGAGTTCTTCGACGCGATGAAGCGCTCTTGATGAGGGCCTGAGCGAGGGCTTAACCGGGGCTCGAAAAGGGCGGATTTGGCGGGCGCTTGCGTCGTCCTCAGTCGGCCCGTATCATTCGCGTCCTTTTCGGGCATTGGGCCCGCCTACACCGTACGAGATTTGAGCGATGAAAGAGGGAATTCACCCGAAATACCATGCTGTGAAGACGAGCTGCAGCTGCGGCCACAGCTGGGAAATCATGTCTACCATGGGCAGCGATGAGCTGTCGTTGGATGTGTGCTCACAGTGTCACCCGTTCTATACCGGCAAGCAGAAGATCATGGACACCGCTGGCCGCGTGGAAAAATTCCGCCAGAAGTACGGGAAGGTTTGAGATTGATGCAGGCGCAAGCCATGCAGCGAAACAAAGGCGCCGTGGGGCGCCTTTTTTCGTTGGGGCTGGTCTTGTGCGCGGCGCTGTTTGCCGCAACAACGGCTCAGGCCGAGCAGGCCGCGGATTGCCGGGCGCAGGGCCCCTTAAGCGAACGTGACGTGAAGTGGGTCGTGGATGGCGATACGGTCAAGCTCGACGATGGCCGCTTCGTCCGCATGCTTGGGATCAATGCTCCAGAAATGCCGCGCGACGATCGCGCTGGACACCCCCTGGCGGAGGAGTCGCGGGCGTTCGTGGTGCAGGCCTTAGGCGCGCCCGCGCGAGTCTGGTTGGAAAATGACGAAAACGCCGAGGATCATTATCGCCGCCGCTTGGCGCATGTGTTTGATGTCGGCGGACGCAATCTCAGTGCCGCGTTGCTAGAAGAAGGCTTGGCGGCCGCGCTGATCATGCCGCCGAATGAGCGCCATGCCGAGTGTTATCGTGCGGCGCAAATGCGTGCACGCAGTGCCGCAAAAGGCATCTGGGCGGAGCCGTATTACCAACCGATTGCCAGTCGTGCACTCGGTTATGGACTCAAGGGCTTTCGTCGGGTGGAAGGGCGTATTGTGCGTCTGAGCCGTACCCGCAACTCGTTGTGGATCGAGCTCGAGGGCGACCGCATCAGTTTGCGCATTGCCTCGACCGAGCTGCCCTTGTTCGAAGAAGCGATGGGGAAGCTCAGTGGGGATCGTTGGTTGGGGCGCACCTTGATTGCGCAGGGCTACCTCACCACCCAGAAAGACGGGGCCTATCGTGGCCGCTATCGTATGCGGATCTATCATCCTGCAGCATTGGAATGGTAAGCGCTCACTTCTAACATTCAGATTGAATCGTATGTTTTGCTCCACCGGAACTTGGCTATGTCGCCTGACCCCGCTGTTATGGATTGCGGTGTTGCTGGTGCTGTTGTTCGGCGTTAGTGGTTGTTCGGTGAACCCGGTCAGTGGTGACCAAGACTTTGTGTTGGTCAGCGAAGAACAGGAGATCGCGATGGGCCGCAAGGCACATGCCGAGATCCTCAAGCAGTATGGTGGCGCCTATGACAATCCGGAACTGGCCGCTTATGTGCAGCGGATCGGCGAGACCCTCGCTGCACAGAGCCATCGCGATGAGCTGATCTATCGCTTCACGGTGTTGGACAGTACGGACGTCAACGCCTTCGCTCTGCCCGGTGGTTACATCTACATCACGCGTGGATTGCTGGCCTACCTGGGCAGCGAAGCAGAGCTGGCCGCTGTGCTGGGGCATGAGATTGGTCATGTCACGGCACGTCACGGTGTGCGCCAACAAAGTGTTGAAGTGCTCACGGATGTGTTGGCGCAGATTGGCGCACAATTCTTGCCGCCAGGCGTCGATAACGCGGTGACGGGTCAAGTCATTGGCACGTTGCAAACAGCATTGGTGCGTGGCTATGGACGCGAACACGAGTTGGAGTCGGATCGTTTAGGCGCGGAATATCTCGCGCGCACGGGTTACGATCCAGAAGCGATGTTGGGGGTGTTGCGCGTATTGAAAGCGCAAGAGGAATACGACGCTGCGCTTGCAGAGCGTGAGGGACGGGAAACCCAAAGCTATCACGGCTTGTTCTCTACCCATCCGGACAACGATCGCCGCTTACGCGAAGTGATTGGTCCTGCATCTGCGTTGCAGAAGAACCTCGGGGTCGCACCGCGGAGTGGCGTTGTGCAGTATTTGCGCGCACTCGAGGGCGTGACCTTTGGCGACTCTGCCGAACAGGGCGTGGTGCGCGGTCATCGCTTCTATCATGCCGAGCTGGATCTGGCCCTAGAGTTTCCCGAAGGCTGGCGGATTGAAAATCGTACCGATCGCGTGTTGGCGAAGGCGCCCGATGGCAAGGGTGATTTGCAACTGACCGTACAAGACCGTAACAAGCGGATTGATCCGGCAACCTTCGTTACCACCCGGCTTAAACT
>CAZZIQ010000092.1:0-4158 GCA_964654355.1 uncultured Piscirickettsiaceae bacterium | reverse complement strand
GCTGCGATGGAAAGAGAAAGAAGAGTCTTCTTCATTGTGTTCACTCCTAGAGTTGTGGGTCTTCGAGACCCGGTTTCGTGTTTAAGAACATCCACATACCTTTATGGATGCCCTGTACTATGCAAATGCCATGCCAACTCAAAAACGTTGCGTAGCTGCAACGTTTTGTGGTGATTTCAAGGTGTTAGGCGTGCTTTGCGAGCAGTGCGCGATTCAGACTGGTGCACAAAGAGCGCGCATCGCACGAGATTGGTGCACGCCATGTGACAGGACGATGAAGCCTTCGGTGCTAGACTGAACAACTCAATGAAATGCATTGAATGGCTTGCGAATGGAGGACTGCGACATGGACGCACGCTGGATTGATGACTTCACCCGTCGCTTGAGTGCCGCGATGCCGGCGAGCTTTGATGTGTTGCGCGAGGACGCGCAGCGCAACTTGAAAGAAGTGGTGAAGCAGGCGTTGGCCGGGATGGATTTGGTCACGCGCGAAGAGTTCGATGTGCAGGTTGCTTTATTAAAGCGTGCTGAGGCGCGCATGCAGAAGCTCGAGCAGCAACTGGCGGCGGCGCAGTCGGAGTCCGCGGCTTCGTAGGACGCAACGATGTCGCTCGCGGTTGTTCACACGCGTGCGCAATTGGGCTTGGATGCGCCTCGTGTTCAAGTTGAGGTTCTCACTGCAGGCGGTCTCCCCGCCTTTCAAATTGTCGGTTTGCCCGAGGCCGCGGTGCGCGAAAGTCGAGACCGTGTGCGCGGTGCGTTGCAGCGTTGTGGCTTTCAAATGCCGGATGGACGGATCACCGTTAATCTCGCGCCGGCCGATTTACCCAAGGTGGGCGCACGGTTTGATCTGCCGATCGCACTCGGTGTGCTTGCCGCTTCGGGACAGATTCCTCCTGATTCTTTACAAGGCTATTGCTTCGCGGGCGAGCTGGCCTTGAGTGGAGCCTTGCGCCCGATTCATGGTGCGCTGAGTTTGGTTCAACACGCACACGTTGCTGGCGAGAAGATCTTGTTGCCCGCAGACAATGCGGAAGAAGCGGGCTTGCTGGCGGATGCCGAGGTGTATGCGGCGGATCATTTATTAAGTGTTACGGCGCATTTGCGTGGACAGGCGCTGTTGGCGCGGGTGCCGCCGGTGAGCTTGTCGCATGCGGTCACCGCCGCTATGACCGACTTGCGCCAAGTGCGCGGACAAGCGCATGCGCGGCGTGCGTTAGAAATTGCGGCGGCCGGTGGGCATAACTTGCTCATGCTGGGCCCGCCCGGTACCGGCAAGACGCTGTTAGCGTCGTGTTTGCCTGGGATTCTGCCGCCATTGACTGCGGATGAGTCGATGGAAGTGGCGGCGATTCAGTCGATCTCCGATGAGGGCGTGGACGTTCGTTATTGGGGCCAGCGCCCCTACCGCGCCCCGCATCACACCGCGTCTTCGATTGCGCTGATCGGTGGCGGTGCGCAACCACGGCCTGGAGAGATCTCGCTCGCACATCGCGGGGTCTTGTTCCTCGATGAATTGCCCGAGTTTCCGCGTCATACCTTGGAAGTATTGCGCGAGCCGTTGGAATCCGAGCGTGCCGTGATTGCACGGGCCAAGCAAAGTGCCACGTATCCAGCCGCGTTCCAGTTAGTGGCCGCGATGAACCCCTGCCCGTGCGGTTATCTCGGCGATCCGTCAGGCAAGTGTCATTGCACACCCGAAGCGATTGCCCGGTATCGCGGACGCATCTCAGGACCGTTATTGGATCGTATGGATTTGCACATCGAAGTGCCGCGTGTGCCGCATGCCGAATTACTCAAAGCGAACAGCGCAGGCGAAGACAGTGCAACCGTCCGTGCGCGGGTATTCGCAGCACGCACACTGCAACTCAAGCGTAGCGGTGTGGCCAATGCGCGTTTGAATCCAGAACAACTCGAAGCCGTGGCGCAGTTGGATGGCGAAGGCCGAGCGTTGGTGCAGCGTGCGATGGAACGCTTCCATCTCTCAGCGCGCGCCTACCATCGCATTTTGCGTGTTGCGCGCAGCATCAGTGATTTATTGGCGCTACAGAAAGAAGAAGAGCCGGCAACGGTCTTGCCGCTCGCCGCGTTGCACGAAGCTTTAGGGTTTCGCGCCTTGGATCGTGGATCGGCTTAACTCGATCGAGTAGGACAACCCGGACACAAAAAAAGGGCCTTGCGGCCCTTTTTCATTGATGGGAGTGTCCTTCGCTTAGCTGGACTGCGCCACCATGTATTCGACGATCAAACGAATGTCGTCATCCGAGAGGTTGGCATTGCCCCCCTTCGGCGGCATGACGCCCTTGCCATTGATGGCAGATGACACCATTCCATCTAGGCCACCCGCAATGCGCGCCGACCATGCGCCTTTATCGCCTAGTTTCGGTGCACCCGCCGCACCGGTCGCGTGGCAGGCTGAGCAGGTGGTGGCATACAGCGCGACCGGGTCTGCGGCTTTGGGTGCAGCGCCGGCGGCAACCGCAGCGGCTTCAGCTTCAGCGGCTTCTTCGCTTGCGCTTTGGACGTGTACGCGGCCGATCGGGCTGAAGTCATAGGCAACCGCACTGCCGGCCATCAAAGCTGCAGCGGTGAGAGAAATCTTGGCAAAACGCTTCATGGAGAATCCTTGTCCATATGAGGGTTCAGGCTAGAACCCGGTCCATCTTTGCTACCGACCGAGACACCGTAGCGAAGTTCCTGCGCTGATCGGGTGAGGTTCGGGGCTGCGAATTGTAGCGGCTGCCCTGCCCGCCAACAAATCCGGTCTCGCCCGCGTGGACGCTGCAGGAGGCAGCGTGTATCCTGCGCAGCCCGTCGAGACGCCGCAGATTAAGGCATTTTGGCGGGTGATCAGCGCCCGTAGCTCAGCTGGATAGAGCGCTGCCCTCCGGAGGCAGAGGTCAGGGGTTCGAATCCCTTCGGGCGCGCCATCTTCTTCGGTTTGGTTTTCAGGCCTTTTACGAAAAATAGGTTGCACGGATCTGGTGGTCGATCCGACTGAGTCCCTGCTGGATTTCATCGACGAAACGATGCAGGGTTTTGGTGTTGGTGGAACAGTCATTGTTCTCAAGCTGTAAGCGCACGGCGCGGGCTTCGGCAACCACATTCTTGGCTCGTTTCAGATTCCAAGCGCAGTGTTCCAAATCGCGCAGGCAGTATTCCACCGAGCGTGGGAACTCGCCATTTTTGAATAAGAAGCTCAAGACATCTTTGCGTCTTACTGGGCCTTGTACGGCACGGCGATACATCTGATAGCCAGTCACGGATTTGAGTACGCTCATCCATTGGATGTTTTCAAATGGCGTGAGTCCGGTTTCGCTCTCGGTAACCAATCCAGCGGTATGCACATCCACAATGCGCGAGGTCATGTCGGCACGTTCAAGGCGACGACCCATGCAAAAGAATTGATAGCCAGCATCATGCAATAAGGTGCCGGACAGCACGCCGGTAATGGTCTGCGCGCCCACCACAATTTGACGGAGGATGTCGTAGCGATGTTTCTGGAATACGGCCTTGCCGCTTTCATCGCGCGCATATTGGAACAGGCTATTGATCTGCTCCCATGCTTCACGCGGGATGATGTCTCGAATCGTGCGTGCATTCTCACGTGCTTGTTCGAGTGAGCCGAAGATTGAGCCGGGGTTGCGCGCATCGCTGATTAAAAACTTCAAGACTTGGCGCTCGTCGGGTGCGTCATAGAGCGCTTTGAACAATTTCTCGGCGCCGAGGATTTCAATTAAGCTGCCCCAGCCTGCACGCACGGACTTGGGCAAGTCGAGTTGCAGATGGGTGGTGACTTGAATCAGGCGCGCGCTGTCTTCGGCGCGCTCGATGTAACGACCGAGCCAATAGATGTTGTTGGCAACGCGACTTAGCATGCGTTCCCTCCGTCCAAATCGACAATCCAAGTGTCTTTACTGCCACCACCTTGTGATGAGTTCACTACGATGGAGCCTTTGCGCATCGCCACACGGGTTAGTCCGCCGGTGGTCACGTGGGTTTCGGCGCCCGACAGAATGAAGGGGCGTAAGTCGAGATGACGGGGCTCAACTTTGTTGCCGATCAAAGTCGGTGCGGTTGAAAGATTCAGCATCGGTTGCGCGATGTAGTTGCGCGGATCACGACGAATTAGCTTGGCGAATTGAGCGCGTTCGGCCT
>CAZZIQ010000091.1:0-4204 GCA_964654355.1 uncultured Piscirickettsiaceae bacterium | reverse complement strand
CGCCAGCGTGCGTAATCTGCCAACACCTGCGCATGATCAAACGCCAGCGGCGGTAAGGCCTCCAACGCAAACACCTGCGCGTCGCGGGCGTCATCCTGCCCCACGGGCGTACCTGTCGCCTCGGCACAAAACACCACGCTGACCGTGTGCATGCGCGCATCGCGCGCCGGATCGGAATACACCCCGAGTAGGTCAATCAGCGCAATCTCCAAGCCGGTTTCTTCCAACGCCTCGCGCACCACGGCCTGTTCCACGGTCTCGCCCACCTCCACAAAGCCTCCCGGCAACGCCCAGCCCGGCGGTGGGTAGTTGCGTTCAATCAGGACAATCGGGCTGCCGGGGCGATCGCTCAGGGCAATCACGGCATCGACCGTGAGCGCCGGCGTGGTGGGTTTGAAGGTGGCGGAACTCATTTCTTGACTATTTTGCTCGGATTTATTCAAATAGACGCCAAATTCGCACAACGCTGCACACATGACACCCCGTAAAGACTTTACGTAATTCAGTAGGAGTACAACATGGCACTGGAACGCACTGGCAATGGTTATCTCGTGAACCCCGACGAGTGGACCGTAGAAATCATGCATGAAATGGCGAAAGAAGACGATTTCGCCCTGACCGACTCGATGGTCGAACAGATTCTGAAGGCACGCGAATACTATGACGAGAACGCGACCGTACCGCCCATCCGTAAATTCGCGAAGTACTGCGGGATGGACCAAAAAGAAATGTTTAAAGAATGGCTGACCGGCCCGATGAAGCCGATCACCAAGTACGGCGGTCTGCCACAACCGACCGGTTGCGTATAAGACCTTCCGACACTCGTCCTGTTAGGTTGGTCTTCTCAATACGCCGCGCAGTGCTGCCACTGTGCGGCGTATTTTTTTGCGCTCCGCTCAACCCGATCTGCGGCATCCAATAATAAACGCTTGCCTTCGTAGCGCGCTTCACGATACCCGGTCAGGCCTTGGTGATAGGCAAGATACAGCTCGCGCGCATCGTTCGGAGCAATCGCTAATGCGCGCACAGCGCGTTGCAAGTACCAGCCCATAAAGTCCACTGCATCGGCAAACGCATCACGCCGTGCATCCGGACGTCGACGGATCTGCTGATATTCCGCCCAGGTTGCATCCAAGGCCTGGGCATAGCCATAGGCAGATGAAAGACGCTCTTCGGTCTCCACCAAATCAAACAACCAACGTTTGTACGGCCGCGCATCCGCTTCAAAGTCAGACTCATGACGCATGATCGCCATCAACACCGCTTCAGCAATGCCAGAGTCGACACTGGCCTGCTGCAACGGAGCACGCCAGTCGGGGTGCTCCGCTAAGAGCGCACAGAGATCATCGGTATCGCCCGTCGAACTACAACTCGCAAGCCCCAGCAGGAAGAGCAGCGACAGCGCATGCATACGAAGAATATTCACCGATGCATTACACCGCGCAGGCGGACACCCGACAAGCACCAATTTCATTCGCATCTCATGCCCGGCTCAGGCAGAATCAAGCGCGCCCCTTAAAAATCAAAAAAACAAAAGCACACAATCAAACCACTGAGGAATCGTTATGTTGAAGCGCATCACCCAAACGTTGGGACTGCTCCTTGCCCTTTTCCTGCCCGCCCAATACGCACAAGCGGAAGATGTCCGCGGCGTACTTGAAGTCGAAGGTGAATACAAAGACATTCGTGAAATGCTCAATGTCGCCATCGCGGATCAAGGCTTGGTGATTGCGCACGTTTCCAACGTAGGTGAGATGTTGGCGCGCACCGGAAAAGATTTAGGTGCGACGCGCGAGCCCTTTGTGAGCGCCGAAGTTGTCGAGTTTTGCAGTGCAAGCTTCTCGCGCAAACTGATGGAAGCGGATCCGCGCAACCTGCTGTTCTGTCCGTTCTCGGTTGCGATCTACACCGTTCCGGAAAAGCCCGGCATCGTGCACTTGAGCTGGCTCAAGATTGGTCAGCTGCAAATTGAAGGCTCAAACGAAGCGCGTGAAGCCGTGCAAGCTCTGCTGGAATCGATTGCCGAAGGCGCCAAGTTCTAAACTCGATCCAGCGAAGGTCTCACGTCATGTCTCTGCTCACGCTGTACGACTTCCCACTCTCGGGGAATTGCTACAAGGTGCGACTGTTGCTCGCCATGCTCGAACTGCGCTATCAGCGTATCCGCATCGACAGCACGACGCCCACTGCAACGCAAACGCCGGAGTTTCGTCGCATCAACCCACGCGGGCAGATTCCCGTGCTGGTGGATGGCGATAGCACGATTTGGGACTCGATGGCGATCTTGGTGTATCTCGCGCGCCGCGAACAGCGTACGGATTGGCTCCCCAACGATGCGCGGGGTGAAGCACGGGTCATGCAATGGCTGGCCGTATCTGAAAACGAATTGCTGTATGGATTGGCGCGTGCGCGTGCAACCAAACGCTTTGACCGTCCGTTTAATCTTGCGCAATGCCAACAAGAAGCGCATGCCGGATTGAAAACGCTCAACCTACAACTCGAACAAAGCCCATGGCTGTGCGGCGAGACGGCAACGATTGCCGACGTGGCATGTTATCCCTACGTGCACCTCGCCCCAGAAGCCGATGTCAGCCTAGACGAGTATCCCGCGGTGCGTGAATGGGTCGCACGCATCGAGACGCTGCCCAACTGGGTGCCCATCGACGCCTAAACCTCAGCGACGCGTCAGCAACCAGCCCTCTTCCAACAAGCGCGTCATGCCGCGTTCTTTGAAGCGCGCATTGTTCGCGAACACATCGTTGCGCCCAAGCGCCTCGCGCGTGAAGTTTGCATCAAACAACGCGCTCACTTCGGATTCGAGCACCGCAAACGGCGGCCCGTCCATCTCGCGTTGTTCGTAATCAAAGGTCACCAACAGCACGCGACTGCCGCTCGGCAACAAACGCGCTAGATGCGCGGCATAGCGTTTGCGCTGCTCCGGGTTCAGGGCCACCAACGCAGCGCGATCCCACACCGCGCGCGCGCCGTGTAGATCCTCCGGCAACAAATCAAACACATCACCGCAATAAATCGTCAGTGCCTCGCTTTCCCACGCCTGCAACACTCCGCAGCCATGCCCTTCAGCAGGCAGCCCATGTTCGGCATGAAACTGCTCAATCGCTTGGCGACTGAGTTCGACCCCAAGCGGATGCCAACCCTGTGCACGCAACCAGATCAAATCCTCGCTCTTGCCACACAGCGGCACGAAGACCTTCTCGCCCGGTGCGAGATTCAAACGATGCGCATATTCAACCAACCATGGATTCGGCCCCGCCACATGCCAGCCCGTCTCATTGCGCTGCCAGCGCTCTAACCAATAATGTGGCTCCACTGCGCCCGCCTTAGCGTTTCGCCTGCTCGGCAACCCATGCGGCATAGCCACCGCGCAGCACCTTGGCGTTTTCAAACCCCACCAACTTCAGCGCCATCATTGCCTGCGCCGAGAGCACGCCGGTATCGCAATACAACAACAACGGCTTTTCGGTCGGCAATTCGTCTTGGCGCGACAACACCTCACGCCATTCGATGTGCAGCGCATTCGGAATCGCACCGGCCGCATAGCGCGCCGCCGAACGCGTATCCACCACCACAAAGCTCGCCCACTCTTCTGCCGGGATCTGCTCCGGACCCAAGCTGCCCCCCGTTGGGCCCGCCATCATGAAGTAATCCTCAAGCGTCTCCACCACGGCTTCTGAGGCCGTCACCAACGGCGCACTCAGGCTCAACGCCAACGCCGCCAGCCAAGCCATGCGTTTACTCATCATCACCCTCATCTCGATTCAACCTCTCTGCTTGTTTTTGTTCCTGCACATTCGCATCACGCAACCTGCGTACGCGCCGCACCCGCCAGATGAGCCAGCCAAGCACGACCGGCAACGCCAATAACACCCAAATTCGCCACATTGTTTTTTCCTCATTCCACTCACGGGTTGGCATCAAACCACACCCGGCGAGCATACCCTTAGGACACCACGGCGCGCAGTAAAAACAATTTCAGCTTACTTTTTCTCACATTACCTAGAGAATTGTTTCAATTTGTATCAATTCTCACGCCTTATTTGATAAACAAAACAATAGATTATCCCCCCCCCGCTCGATTCTTCGTTACATCTATCAACCTTAAGTTGTTTGTCAAACCAAAACTCAACCTCTTATTTTTCAGCTCGTTCATCCATGCAAGCGGATACGAAGTTGACTCGCTTAA
>CAZZIQ010000090.1:0-4251 GCA_964654355.1 uncultured Piscirickettsiaceae bacterium | reverse complement strand
GATGGTCATCACCGTTCGGCTTCAGCCTCGCGCGTGGCGGCAGCGCGCCGTGCTGAAAACCCTGCGGCGAACGGCGAGGAAGACTATGAATACTTCCTGTCCGTCGCCTTCCCGCACGATCAGATGAAGATCTTGGATTACAACCGTGTGATCACCGATCTGCATGGACTAGGTACCGATGCCTTTCTCACCAAGGTTTCCGAAATATTTGATGTAGAAGTCTCCGATGCCGCTTTCGCGCCGACGCGTACGGGTCAGTTTGGGATGTATATGGCAGGACAGTGGTATCAGCTTGATATTCATCCGGACCGTATTCCGGCCGACCCGGTTGGTTCATTGGATGTCAGCCTGCTGCAGAACAATCTGATCTCTCCCGTGCTCGGGATTGATGATCCACGTCGTGATAAGCGTATTGACTTTGTCGGTGGGATTCGAGGTCTGGCCGAGCTGGAGAAGCGCGTGAATTCAGGCGAGATGGCGGTGGCGTTTGCTTGCTACGCGACCACGATGGAGGCCCTGATGGATGTAGCAGATGCGAACGAAGTGATGCCACCGAAATCGACTTGGTTTGAGCCGAAGTTGGCCGATGGTTTGGTTTCTCATATGCTCGATTAAGATTTGCTGAGCATCAATAAAAAGCCCCGCACTGCGGGGCTTTTTATTGGAAAACCGCAGACGTTCTATTTGCGGTTGTATTGTGGCAATTCGCCATCCATTTCTGCCAGCTCAGGTGGAATCTTGGAGAACCACATCTGCCACATGGAAGTGAACCACATGATGGCGAAGCTCAAGCTATAGAGCAGGCCGCCAATGATGACGACCCATGCGAAGCCATTCCAGATTTTGGTCATGTACCATGCTGCAACGTCAAAGGTTAGTGATAGGAACGGCACGGCGATGACGATGCACTTCAGCATGGTCGGACGAACATACGCATGCGTATAGATGAAGCCGACGATAAAGAAGATGAAGGTGATCGAGAACAAGTGGATGTGCGAAACACGAACCAAAGTGTGAATCGTCATGCCGGTGTCTGTGCTGGTGAGCTTAGACACTTCTTCAAAGTTACGAAGCGGTGGAAGATGTGGGTTGGCTTCCGGCATGTGACACATTACGCAGTTGGCTTGCAGGAGTGGATCAATCTTTTCGTTGTAGGTGGCTTCTTCCGCGCCGGCATGCAGCCATTCAAAAATCACTTCACGATCTTCCGCAGGCAGCATGTCTGCCATTGGGCCACGCAATGCGGTCTCGAGCTTGGTTCCATTCGGATTGCCGCTATAGGAGATCATCAAGTCGTCTGCCGTCAGCATTGGCTTGCCGTCTTTGCCGGCATGCGAGCCCCAGACCTGAATCATGGCCATCACATAGCCGAGTCCGAACACCAGCAGCACCATGCTGAACAGCACTCGCATGGACATCGGAAGGTATTGAAAATGAACGTACTTTGATTTCATTGTGAGCTCCATCTGGCCTAGAGGCGTGCGGCACAAAAGTGAAAAGATGGTTAAAAACTTTCGCGTATTATAGAAAGCTAATGATATTGCTGCAACATAACCCTTACTTTGAAATGGTTATCTGAGCATTCTAGTCAGGAATCAACTGCCGCAGCGCGGAGTTGTGCGGTCCTTTACGAACGATGCTGAGGAACAGTTATTCGTTCGAGGCGGTCTGTTGCGCAAAGGTCGGCAAGGTGCGCAGATCAAGCCGGAAGCTTTTGCCGTCGTCCTCGGTATGCAGAATGCGTACCGGCAAGTGGCCGAGTTCGGGAGCGGTCCAGACCTCAAAGCGGTCACCGTCTTTTTCACGAACGAGATGGAATGTCGCTAAAGACGTGCCTGCCAGCGCGAGCTCGGGTCCGGGCTGCACCGCAAAGGTATAGGCATCCGTACCTTTGCGGCCGACGGTGATGTAGCGGATCTCCTTCGGTTGCTTCGATGCGTGTGCACTAAGGTCTGTCATGAGTTGCGCTTGCATGGAAAGAGTGTCGATCGCTTCTGGCAGCAATGCGTAGTCGTTGCCGGTGGCGTTGAGTACCTGCATTTCTTCCCAGTTCAGTTGGAAGTCACGACGTTTTTTCGGACGATCGCTGCGATCAAAGAAGTAGCGTTCCGGGCGCAAGCGTTGATTGACGACTGTGCCTTCCGCGCGCTCTTCAATCATTCCCATGAAGAGTTTTGCCAAGCCTTCCGGTTGTAGTTTTGATGTGGCTTGATACTGCGTACCTTGGTAGCGCAGGCTGCGAGTGCCATTGCCGATTTCGGTGTTGCCATAAAACACGCGATATTCTGCTTCGAAGCCGACCGGGGCAGCCTCAGCGTGTACGACTGCACTTGCGACGAAGAGGACGAAAAATAAGCGTGTAATCATGTATCGAGCGCATCAAGTGGTAGGGGCTTTAGCATGCGTTGCCCACGATAGCTGGGCAGGTGTCCGGGTGTCCATTGAATCTCTCCGCGCATGAGTGCATTGATCGCAGCAGGATATAGACGATGCTCTTCGAGTAGCACCCGTGCAGCAAGTTCAGGTGCAGTGTCATCGGGCTGAACCGCAACCCGTGCTTGCATGATGACCGGGCCATCGTCGAGCTCGGGTGTGACGAAATGCACACTGGCACCATGTTCCGTAACACCAGCATCCAATGCAGCTTGATGGGTATGCAGGCCCTTGAAGGCAGGCAGGAGAGAGGGATGAATGTTGATCAGGTGACCTTGGTGGCGCAGCACGAAGTCTGTACTGAGGATGCGCATGAAGCCGGCGAGGGCTATCCAGTCGGGTGCGAAATCTAAGATGGCTTGGTCGAGGCGATGATCGTACTGCTCGCGCGGCTCATTGGGGTTGGCAACGACGGTTTTGCTGGGAATCCCTGCCGCATGCGCGAGTGCAAGCCCGGCAGCATGCGCACGGTTGCTGATGACGCCCACAATTTCGCCCGCAAGCAATCCTGCTTGTTGTGCAGCAATGAGTGCGCCGAGGTTACTGCCACGTCCCGAGATGAGAACCAATAGTCGTTGCGGGGCGGACATGGGCGATCCGGATGGGGCGTGCTAGTTGATGAAACGAACGGCGGACTGCCCTGTGCGCGGAATCACACGGCCCAAGCGGAAGACAGTTTCACCCGCGGCTTCGAGGTGTGCGGTCGCTGCGTCAGCGGTATCGGCAGGAACCACCACAACCATACCAATGCCGCAGTTGAAGGTGCGTTGCATTTCTTCTTCAGCAACGTTGCCCGCTTGTTGCAGCCATTGGAATATGGCTGGCCAGGTCCATGCTTGTTTGTCCAATTCAACCGCGAGCTCGTCGGGTAGCACGCGCGGTATGTTTTCCAGTAGACCACCGCCGGTGATGTGTGCGAGTGCGTGTACCGGTTGTGCTGCAATCAGCGTCAAGAGGTTCTTCACATAGATACGGGTTGGGGCCAGGAGGGCTTCGCCGAGCGTGCGGCCATCAAAGGCATCGCTCAGTGGGCGTCCACTGTGTTGCAGAATGCTACGAATCAGGGAGTAGCCGTTGGAATGCGGACCACTGGATGCGAGGCCGAGCACGACATTCCCTTCAGCGACTTTGCTGCCATCAATCACTTCGTCGCGTTCCACAATTCCGACGGCAAATCCCGCGAGGTCGTAATCGCCGACCGTATACATCCCTGGCATTTCCGCGGTTTCGCCACCAATCAGGGAACAGCCAGCTTGCAGGCAGCCCTCGCTAATGCCTTTGATGACATCGCTGGCGACATCGTTGTCGAGCTTGCCGGTGGCGTAGTAATCGAGGAAAAACAGCGATTCCGCGCCTTGCACGATGAGATCGTTCACACACATGGCGACCAGATCAATCCCGATGGTGTCGTGTTTGCCCATCTCCAGTGCGAGTTTGAGCTTAGTGCCCACACCATCTGTGCCCGCAACCAGTACAGGATTTTTATAACGATCTAGCGGGACTTGGAACAAAGCACCAAAGCCTCCGAGCCCGGCGAGTACTTCCGGGCGCCGCGTTGCGGCTGCAAAAGGCTTGATTCGATCAATCAGCGCGTTGCCTGTATCGATATTGACTCCGGCGTCGCGGTAGGTCAGGGAAGTTGGGCGCGCAGCATCGTCGCTCATGGAAATTCTCGTCGTGATGTTAGAGGAGGGCGAACATGGCGCAGCGCATGCCAAATGTATGCTTGCGTCCGGGGTTCAGCGCCGTATTCTAGCGGACTGTGCGCGCCAGTGATCTGCCCAACCTCCTGACTCTTTTACGCATGGTCCTCGTGCC
>CAZZIQ010000089.1:0-4331 GCA_964654355.1 uncultured Piscirickettsiaceae bacterium | reverse complement strand
AGCGCATCCATGTAGGCCTCAAGCTCGGGAACCCTATCGGGCTCGGCCGTAAAGAACGGATTTTGATTCACCGCATCGAGGTCCTTCAGCGCCAATTCGATTGGGCCGAGACCCGCGAGGTACGCATGAATCTCGACACCCCACTGAAGCTTCAGTACCTTCTTCGCAATCGCACCAGCGGCAACCCGCATCGCCGTTTCGCGCGCCGAGGAACGACCACCGCCACGATAATCACGCAGCCCATACTTATGCAGGTAGGTGTAATCGGCATGCCCAGGACGGAAGGTCTCCGCAATGTCGCTGTAATCCTTAGAGCGTTGGTCGGTATTGCGAATCAACAAGCCGATCGAGGTGCCCGTCGTCTTACCTTCAAAGGTACCGGCCAGAATCTCGACCTCATCGGCCTCACGGCGCTGGGTAGTGTGGCGAGATTGACCCGGCTTGCGGCGATCGAGATCCACCTGCAAATCCTCGGCAGACAACGCAATCCCCGGCGGACAGCCCTCAACCACGGCAATCAGGCCCGCCCCATGGCTTTCACCTGCGGTGGTCACTCGAAACATTTGGCCAAAACTATCGCCGGACATGAGGGTCTTCCTAAATCGATGAACGCCCGAATTCTAGCAGGTCAGCCCTGGGGAATTCGGCTCAGGCGCCGGACTCTTGCGAGGCAGGCATCGCCCAGCTGCGCCATCCCTGCATGAGCGGGAAATACAGACCGAGGCGGATCGGTAATTCACGCCCAGCGGCGCGGTCCCACTGCTGCACCAGTCGCGCATACGCCTCGAGCTGGTCTCGGTAACGAGCCTGCTCTTCATCCAAAAAATGCGCTCGATCGGCCCCCTCATGGCTGGCCGTCTTGTAATCAATGATCCAGCGCACGCCCTGATCGACAAAACTGCGGTCGAGGGTACCCTGTACCAAACGCTGAGCGGCGGCATCCGTTGCTGAATCCGTCACCCAGCCACTCAGCGCCCATTCCCAACGATCGTCCTCATGCCTGCATAAAATCCACTGCCCACGCTCCTCAGCCAAGGCCGTTTGCGCGGCGCGCAGAACACGATCCTGTGCCACATTCAGCGTCGCTTGTGGGACGCCCGCCTGCTGCAAACGCCGGCGCACCCAATCCTGCCAATCGCCTAAAGAAACCTTGTCCAAGGCCGCACCATGCTGGCGCGACACCTGCTCGAGCAGCGCATGGGTCACTGTGCCAATGTGCGCAGCCGCCCGACTCGCCCACGCAAACTCCAGCGGCGGGGCTTGCATCCTTGGCATGCCCAACAAATCTGACGGCAACACCCCTAGCCAATCCGCAGAAACCTCGTGCACCCGCAACAACTCCGGCGCTGACGCTTTTGCAATTGGTATTAAAACTTCGCTGCCTTGTTCCGATGCTTGATTGACCGGTAATTGCGCACGCCATGCCTCGCCCAAAACCGACCACAAACGTGCCAACAAGCTTGTCGATGGGGGTGCTTTTTCTTCATCGATCGTCGCCAAAAGATGTAACTGTTCACGCGCCCGGGTACAGGCGACATACAGCAAACGCAGTTGCTCATTGCGCGCGCGCGTCTGATTAATCGTACGTGCGAAGGTGTATAGCGAATCGTTTTCTGCACCCACCGCCCGCTTCGGCACCAACAAGGGATCGACACCTTCACCATCAGCGCGCGGGATCTCTAGCCACTCCAGCAAGCGCTCACGATCGGCCGGAGCCTTGCGCTCCAACGCCGGCAAAATCACCACATCGAACTCAAGACCTTTCGCCTTGTGCATGGTCATGATTTGAACCCGCGCCTCGCCGGGACTGCGCGCATGCAGGTCCTTCAGACGTGCGCGCAAGGCCGAAAAATCGTGGATGTCGCCCTGTTGCTGCTCTTGCTCCAACAAGCCGAAGTACGCCTGCGCATCTTCCATCGCCGCTGCATCTTGGACGACCGCAGCACCCCCCAACGCCAACCAAATCCGCTCGACCCAATCCCGCAAAGGCAACTGGCCGCGTAGTCGCATGGCACGCTGCCATTGCGTCAGCATATGTTGTGCTCGTTGTTTTCCATCAAGCGACATGCGCTCGATCCGTTCTGTTAAGGCCTGAGGAACATGGGCATCCTTTGCAAGCCCATCAAACAGCACCTGCAAATCCACCAGCGACAGACCACAATACGGTGCACGCAATACCGCCAACCAAGCCTCCTGCTCCGCCGGATGCAGCAATGCGCGCGTAAGCGCTTCGAGATCGCGCACCGTGGCGCGCTCAGCAAGTGCTTCCAACTCCACCGCGCGATAGGGAATTTCGGCTACACGCAACTGCCGCACGATCTCGACCAGATGTGAACGGCCACGCACCAAAATTGCGATACGTTGATGCGTTGGATGCTGCAAAGCATCGCTGATCAGCTGAAGAACTCGCTCCGCCTCAAGACGCTTGCTCTGCTCAACTCTAGGGATTGCATGCAAGCACACTCCGACAGCGGTTTCTTCAGACGCTGCCGGAGGGCGCGCCGATGCGGAAGCGGCATAGGGAACCGCACCGACAAACATCTCCGCCTGAGGAAAAGCCGTCTCGAAACAATGGTTGTTCCAGTCAACCAACTCGGGCCGTGAACGGAAATTCATTTGCAGTTGCAACGGTTGCAACGCGAATCCATTCAACGCTTGTTGCTTTTGCACTTCCATGAAGAGACTGACCTCGGCATCACGGAATCGATAAATCGACTGCATCGGATCGCCGACCAAGAACAAACTACGTCCCACCGGATCTTGTGCCCAACCCGCAATCAAGCGCTGTAAAAACTGGAACTGCCCTTGCGAGGTATCTTGAAATTCATCCACCAACACATGCTGAATCCGCGCATCTAGATTCAAGGCCAAATCGGTCGGCGCATCTTCATGACCCAAGGCCGCACGCGCGCGCCGGGCTAACTCACTGAAATCCGCCTCACCACGCGCGGCAAAGCGACTCAGCAATTCCAATACCGCATCATTCAGCATGACTAGCAAGGCCTGAATCTGCTGCCACTGCGTTTCACGAAGACGGGCAGGCGGCAGACCGCGAATCTCCTGCAACAAGGACTCATGCATCGCCATGGTTTGCACTTGATCAAGTAGCGCATCCTTGAATGCCTTGCGTCGTGCTTTCTCTTCGGCACTGCCCGGCCCTTTCGCCTCTGACGGGGACAACACGCCTTCTTGAATTGACCAGCGTTTGCGAAGTCCGCCGTCCTGAGTGAGCAACCACTGCATGAACATACGCCACTGCTCAACCGATTCTGCATCGGCGCGTGGCAGTGTTTGCCAAAAACGGAGACCGTTTGGATCCGCGCCCTCACCATAAGTCTCAACCCGCTGCTGCATGGTTTTGCGCAGCAGGGTAAGCCAAGTCTCCGCGCCACTCGCAAACAATTCAGCAACCTGCTGAATCTGATCCACGATCAAGCGTTGCAACGTCTGCTCGAGATACGCCCGCCCTTCTTCGCCGTTTAACCAGCCTTGGTTATCCAGCATGCGGCCCAACCAATGATCGCGACGCTTGAGCATTTCAACCAGCAGATCCTCGGCGCGCGCAAATTGGTTATCCAACATGCTCATGAGCACGCTCACTGCTGCGGACTCGTCTTGGGCATGGCTAATGCTTTGCAAGACCGCACGCGCAGCCTCACGATAGATCGGCTCAGGTGACTCGGTAATCGCGATATCGCCCCCCAACAAGGAACGCACCGGCATGCGTTGCACCAAGGACTGGTTCAGGCTATCAAAGGTTGTGACCCACAATTGCGAAGGATCCTTTAATAAGGCCCAGCCCCGCTCTGCATCGTGCTCCAGCACCGCGCGGGCGAGTGCCCAAGTTTTCTGTGCATGGGCTTGTTGCGGCTTCTCGCCAAGACCCTCGCGCAAGGCTTTCAACACGCGCTGACGCATTTCTCCCGCCGCCTTGCGCGTAAAGGTAATGGCCACAATTTCTTGCGGCTGCTGCACCTGCGTGAGCAACACCAACAAACGCTGGGTCAGCAGCTCGGTTTTCCCCGCACCCGCTGGCGCCTGCACGATGAAAGAGCGCGCTGGGTCCAACGCTGTAGTACGCGCAGCCTGATCGACCAAGCTCGTCACGCTGCGCCCTCTTCAACCTCAGAAACCTCAACAGCCTCTTGCCAGGGATTGATCCGACACGCGGCTTGCAAACCACAGAACTGACACGCACTGGATTGCGGATCGACTCGTGCCACCCCGTCGCGTAGCTCATCAGCAAGATTCGTCAACGCAGATTCCCATGCCGGTAAGGCTTCAGAGAAATCAATCGGCTTGCGTTTGCTCATGGCCTCTTTGGGCAACAA
>CAZZIQ010000088.1:0-4470 GCA_964654355.1 uncultured Piscirickettsiaceae bacterium | reverse complement strand
TACCGGGAGGGGGAATCGAACCCCCAAGGTGTTACCACCGGGGGATTTTGAATCCCCTGCGTCTACCAGTTCCGCCATCCCGGCATTTGGAGGCGTTCGGCGCACGGCCGAGCGGGGCATTATACGGAAAGGCGTGTGGAATGGGAGATCCGCCGCTATTCTTCGCGCCCATGTCCAATTCCTGTCCAACGCGTCCCTGGCAGCGCAGCGATTTTGTGTATGACTTGCCGGAATCCTTGATTGCGCAGCATCCGCCTGAGCGACGCGGAGACAGTCGTCTGTTAATGCTGGAGTCCGATGGAATTCGCGATGGCCGCTTCAGTGCGGATTTTCCCGCGCTGCTGCGTCCCAATGATTTGCTGGTGTTGAATAACACGAGGGTGTTGCCGGCGCGTTTGCATGGCCAGAAGGCAACCGGTGGTGCAGTCGAGGTTTTAGTAGAGCGCGTAGTGGACGCGAATACGGTGATGGCGCATTTGCGGGTCAGTAAGAAGCCAGCCGTGGGTGCTTCGATTCGTTTGGAAGATGCATTCGATGTGGTGCTCGAAGGGCGCGAAGGTGAGCTGTTTCAGTTGCGCTTTCCTGCCCCGGGCGTGATTGCCTTGCTGGAAGCGCATGGTCATATGCCCTTGCCGCCGTATATCGAGCGCGCAGATGCGGCAGAGGACCGCGCGCGTTATCAAACCGTGTTTGCCAAAGAAGCGGGTGCGGTAGCCGCACCGACGGCTGGGCTGCATTTCGATGCAGGCCTGTTGGATGCGATTCGTGCGCAAGGCGTTGCCATGACTGAAGTTACCCTGCATGTCGGTGCCGGGACGTTTCAGCCAGTCCGCGAGGAAGATCTGAGTCAGCATGTGATGCATGCCGAATGGTTGTCGGTCTCACAGGATGTGGTCGATGCGGTCGCGGCGTGTAAAGCCCGCGGCGGGCGCGTGATTGCGGTAGGCACGACGGCGGTGCGCAGTTTGGAATCTGCGGCGCAGTCGGGAACCTTGCAGCCGATGCAAGGGGATACCCGTTTGTTTATTACCCCGGGGTATCGTTTTCGCGTGGTGGATGCCTTGCTCACCAACTTCCATTTGCCCGAGTCCACGCTATTAATGCTGGTGAGCGCCTTTGCTGGTTATCGCGAGATCATGGCTGCCTATCGTCACGCGGTCGCGGCACAATACCGCTTCTTTAGCTATGGCGATGCCATGTTTCTCAGCCGCAATGAACAGGCTGTCGAACAAACGCCTGCGAATTGATTGAGCTCCTTCATGCGTTTCGAATTCATTACTCAACAAGGTCGTGCCCGTCGCGGTCGTTTGCACTTTGCTCGTGGCACGGTTGAGACCCCGGCGTTCATGCCGGTGGGTACCTACGGCACGGTGAAAGCCATGACGCCGGAGGAGCTCAAGGGCATCGGTGCCGAGATTATTCTCGGCAACACCTTTCATCTGTGGTTGCGGCCCGGCGTTGAGGTGATTCAGGCGCATGGTGATTTACATGACTTTATGCACTGGGACGGACCGATCCTGACCGACTCGGGTGGCTTCCAGGTATGGAGCTTGGGCAAGCTGCGCAAGATCAAAGAAGAGGGTGTGCATTTCCGCTCGCCGGTGGATGGTGCCAAGGTCTTCATGGGGCCGGAAGAATCGATGGCCGTGCAGCGTGCATTGGGCTCGGACATCGTCATGATCTTTGATGAGTGCACGCCGTATCCGGCGGATGAGGCGACGGCGCGACATTCGATGGAGTTGTCGCTGCGCTGGGCCAAGCGTTCAAAACAAGCGCATGGTGACAATCCAGCTGCGCTGTTTGGCATTGTCCAAGGTGGCATGTATCCGCATTTGCGCAGTGAATCATTGGCGGGTCTGACCGAGATTGGTTTTGATGGCTATGCCATCGGCGGCCTGTCGGTGGGAGAGCCCAAGGATGACATGCTGCAGGTGCTGGAGACTTTGGATCCGCAGCTACCGGCCGACCGGCCGCGTTACCTGATGGGCGTGGGCACACCCGAGGATTTGATCGATGGCGTGCTGCGCGGCGTGGATATGTTTGATTGCGTGATGCCAACCCGCAATGCGCGCAACGGGCATTTGTTCACCAGTCACGGCGACATTCGCATCAAGAACGCGGTGCACCGTCACGATACAGGTCCGGTCGATGCGGAATGTGGTTGCTACACCTGTCAGAACTATTCCCGAGCGTATTTGCATCACCTGTATCGGGCGAATGAGATTCTGGGGGCGCGGCTCAACACCATTCACAACCTGTATTTCTACCAGCGTTTGATGCAAGGCCTGCGCGCGGCGATTGAAGACGGAAGCCTCGATGCTTTTGTGGCTGAATTCCGTGCGAAACGTCGCCAAGGAGTGGCTCAGCCTGCGACCTGAGTGGACCTGTCCTGGAGGTCGGGCCGGTCGAAAACAGGTACAATCTCGCGAGTTTTTTGTCCGCCAAACGTGGTCGGGCATTGTTTGTCATCCTTCTCCGAATTGAGGACTGTTCATGAGCTTTTTCATTTCTGATGCCATGGCCCAAGCGGCTCCATCCCCGCAAGCAGGCCTGATGGATTTCATCCCGCTGGTGCTGATTTTTGTTGTGTTCTATTTCTTGCTGATCCGTCCGCAGCAGAAGAAGACCAAGGAACATCGCAATTTGGTCGCTGCGTTGCAGAAGGGCGATGAAGTGGTTACCGCCGGCGGCATTCTTGGCAAGATTCGTGATGTGAATGAAAGCTTCATTGCCTTGGAAGTTGCGGAGAACACCGAGTTGCGCATCCAAAAGCATCAAGTGGTCCAGCTCATGCCAAAAGGCACGATCAAGGAAGCCCGCGGCAACTAAGTCTGCCGTCCCCAAGCACCAGTAAAAATCGCGGTACTGATTGATGAACCAGACTCCCTTGTGGAAGCTGCTGCTGGTCGCTTTTGCGACGGTGGTGGGCTTGATCTATGCCTTGCCGAACTTGTACGGCGAGGATCCGGCGGTACAGGTGTCTTCACGCACCCTTGCGCTGGAGGAACTTCAGCCACGGAGCGTGGAGGCCTTGCGGGTCGCTGGGCTAACCCCGACGCGTGCGGAGGTTGAAGAAGATCGCTTGGTGCTGCGCTTTGCCGATACCGAACAGCAATTGAAGGCGTTGGATGTGGTGCGCGAAGGCTTGCCGCAAGGGACGGGCGTTGCCCTCAATCTGGTGCCGTCCACGCCAGCATGGCTGCGTAGCCTCAATGCACTGCCGATGTATCTCGGCCTCGATTTGCGTGGCGGCGTACATTTCTTAATGCAAGTCGACATGGTCGCTGCGGTCGCGAAAGCCGAAGAACGCTATGTCAGCGATCTGCGGACCGAGCTGCGTAAAGAGAAGGTGCGCTATGTTGCGATGGGGCGTGGTTCGGAGGGTGGCATTGAGCTGCGTTTTAGCGATGCCTCTGAGCGTACCGCGGCGATTGCCGTGATTGATACCCAGTTTGAGCGTTTGCTCAAGCGCGAATCTGAGGATGGCACGATGCTGTACCTCAGCCTCGGAGAGACTGAGCAAGACGAGGTGCGCAAGTTTGCGCTGCAACAAAACCTGACCACGCTGCGTAATCGTGTGAACGAGCTGGGCGTTGCTGAGCCGGTGATTCAGCAGCAAGGCAAGGATCGTATCGTGGTGCAGCTGCCGGGCGTGCAAGACACCGCTCGTGCGAAAGACATTCTTGGCGCGACCGCGACTTTGGAATTCCGTCTGGTCAGCGAAGGGCATGATGCCGCCGCTGCCGCGAGCTCCGGCCGGGTTCCGCCCACAGCCGTGCTCTATCGTGAACGCAATGGTGCGCCGGTGTTGCTGCAGCGTCGCGTGCTGTTGACCGGTGAATCGATCATTGATGCCGCTTCCGGGATCGAACAGCAAAGTGGTTCGGCGGCAGTCTTCATTACCTTGGATGGCAAGGGCGCGCGCCGTATGAGTGCAGGCACGCGTGACAACATCGGCAATCGCATGGCGGTGGTGTTCATCGAAACCCAGATTGAAACCAAGATGGTGGATGGGGTTGCCAAGAAAGAGCGCACCGAGAAGGCGGAGGTGATCAATGTCGCGGTGATTCGTGATCAGCTGGCCAAGCGTTTCCAAGTGACGGGTCTCGACAGCACCGATGAGGCGCGCGATCTGGCCTTGTTGCTGCGCGCGGGCGCCCTCGCGGTCCCGATGGAAATCGTGGAAGAACGCACGGTGGGTCCGAGCCTGGGGCAGGACAACATCGATCGCGGCATGCTGTCGGTGCTGATTGGTTTGGTTTTAGTCCTCATCTTTATGGCGCTGTATTACCGCGTCTTCGGCCTGATTGCCGATCTCGCTTTGGTGCTCAACCTGGTTTTGTTGGTGGCGTTGTTGTCGATGCTGCAGGCCACGCTCACGCTGCCGGGGATTGCCGGGATCGTATTGACCGTCGGTATGGCGGTGGATGCGAATGTGTTGATCTTTGAGCGTATTCGCGAAGAGATTAA
>CAZZIQ010000087.1:0-4476 GCA_964654355.1 uncultured Piscirickettsiaceae bacterium | reverse complement strand
CAATACGAAAACCGCGCCATGCGGCGCGCGCTGGATGGGTCACCGGGCAGCTTCCGCCGCGAACTGGAAGGGGGTGGCCCTGCCATCCTCGGCGCCGCCTACCCGATCCTGTCTGGCAAAGATGTTCTCGGGGCTGTGATCGTGGAGCAAAGCGAGAGTGAAATCCTGGCGTTGCAAAACGCAGCCATTGGTGGACTGGTCAACACCTCACTCATCATCTTCTTGATTGTCGGCATGGCACTACTGTGGATGTCGACCCGCCTGACCCTGCGCATTCGGCGCCTACGCGATGAAGCCGGCGCTGCGATTGATGCGGACGGTCGCATTCGCGCCAATCGACTGCGCTCCGAGGAGATTGCTGGGGATGAGATTGGTGAGCTGTCGCGCGTGATCTCCGACATGTTGTCACGCCTGTCGTCGTATACGCGCTACCTCGAACGCATGCCGACCACACTACGCCATGAAATCCTGAATCCGCTGAACACGGTCAGCACTTCGTTAGAAAACCTCGAAGGTGAAATTGCCAGCAACGAACAAACCGAAAAGTATGTGCGCGGCATGAAGAAAGGCATTGAACGCCTTGGTTCGATCATGCACAGCCTGACCGAAGCGGCGAGTCTGGAACAGGGCTTGGTGCCCGGCGAGGAAGAAACCTTTGATCTCAGCGCGTTGGTACGCGAATACGTTGAACACTTCGCCAGCGTGCATCCCGATCATCGCTTTGAGGCGGATGTGCCGGAGCGTGCGATTTATCTGAATGGCTGGCCCGAAGCAATCGCGCAACTCCTCGACAAGCTGTTGGACAACGCAATCGATTTCACCCAGCCTGGTGATCCGATTCGGGTCCGCCTCACTCTGCGGGTTGGATCGGTTTGCCTGGATGTGGAAAACGAAGGCCCACAACTCCCAGAAGACATTCGCGTACACCTGTTCGACTCGATGGTGTCCCGCCGCATGAAAGGCGGCGAACGCCCGCACCTAGGTTTGGGGCTTTATGTCGTGCGCACCGTGGCAGAACGCCACGGCGGCAAAGCAGAGGCGAGCAATCTCGATCAGGGCGTACGCTTCCGCGTGTGCCTGCCGCTTGAGCCGACCCAGAATCGGGAACCCGAGCTTGAGGATCTACCGCAGATTAAGCTTGAGGCCTAACCCAACAAAAAGCCCCGCAATGCGGGGCTTTTTGTTGCTGCGCTGAAGAGGGCCTTACGCCTTACCTTGCAACTGCAACAGAATGGACTCGTCTTCCAAGGTCGAGGTGTCTTGCGTGATCTCTTCGCCCTTGGCGATCGAGCGCAGCAAACGCCGCATGATCTTGCCTGAACGGGTCTTGGGTAGATTGGTGGAATACCGAATCTGATCGGGCTTGGCGATCGGACCAATTTGGTTGCCGACCCATGCGCGCAACTCAGCAGTGAGCGCCTCATCGACCCCGCCTTCTGGACGCTCACCCCGCAGCACGACGTAGGCAAAGATGCCCTCGCCCTTCACGTCATGCGGGAAGCCCACCACCGCCGCTTCGGCCACACGTTCATGCGCAACCAAGGCGGATTCGATTTCCATGGTGCCAAGACGGTGACCGGAAACATTCAGAACGTCATCGATGCGGCCCATGATCCAGAAGTAGCCATCTTCGTCCTTACGCGCGCTGTCGCCGGCCAGGTAGAAGCGACCGCCAAACTTCGGCCAATAGGTGTCGACATAACGCTGATCGTCACCCCAGATGGTGCGCAACATCGACGGCCAAGGCTTCTTGATCACGAGGTAGCCACCGGCGTTTGCTTCGGTAATCGAGTTGCCGTCTTCATCCACCACATCCGCGGCGATGCCCGGCAGCGGGAGGGTGCACGAGCCCGGCTTCGCCGCAACCGCACCCGGCACCGGCGCGATCATGTGACCACCGGTTTCGGTCTGCCACCAGGTATCCACGATTGGGCAACGCTCGCCGCCGATGATCTTGTGATACCAAATCCACGCTTCGGGGTTAATCGGCTCACCGACCGTGCCGAGTAGACGCAGCTTGGACAGGTCGTAGCTATTCGGGAGGTCGTCACCGAGCTTCATCAACGCACGAATCGCAGTCGGTGCGGTGTAAAAGATGGTGCAGTGATGGTTTTGAGCCACTTCCCAAAAACGCCCGCCATGCGGAACCGTCGGCGCGCCTTCATAAATGATCTGGGTCGCGCCGGTTGCCAACGGGCCATACGCCACATAGGTGTGGCCCGTAATCCAACCCACATCCGCCGTACACCAGTAGACGTCGTCCGGCTGGATGTCGAACACCCACTTCATGGTGAGGATGGCGTGCAGAAGATAACCGGCACTGGAATGCTGAATGCCTTTGGGTTTGCCCGTGGAACCCGAGGTGTAGAGCAAGAACAGCGGGTGCTCTGCTTCGACCCATTCAGGCGGACAATCGGTCGATTGGCCAGCCACAGCGTCATGCCACCACACATCACGACCGTCCTGCATCGACACGCCATGGTTGGTGCGTTGCAGGACCATCACGGTCTCGATCGAAGCACAGCCAGACGTGAGTGCTGCGTCTGCAGCAGACTTCAGCTCAATCACACGGCCAGCACGGTTGCCGCCATCGGCGGTAATCAACATCTTGGCGCTGGCGTCTTCGATGCGGTCTTTCAGCGCCTCAGCAGAGAAGCCGCCAAACACCACCGAGTGGATCGCGCCGATCCGCGCACAGGCCTGCATCGCAATCACCGCTTCCGCCACCATCGGCATGTAGATGACCACGCGATCACCCTTGCCAATCCCGCGGGCTTTCAATGCGTTCGCAAACTGCGAAACCTCGGCATGAAGTTCGCGGTAGGTATAGTTTTTGGTGTCGCCCTTCTCGCCTTCGAAGCGGATCGCAACCTTGTCGCCATGCTTTTCGAGATTGCGGTCAAGACAGTTATAGGAGACGTTGATGCGACCGTCGGTGAACCAGGCGTAATGCGGCGCGCGGCTACTATCCAAGGTCTGCGTAAATGGAGTTTCCCAGTCGAGCTCTTCTCTAGCGCGCTTGGCCCAGAAGCCTTCGTGATCGGCTTCAGCTTCGGCGCGCAGTGCTTGATAGTCGGCCATGCTGCCGATACGGGCCTGGCTTGCGAACGCGGCCGAAGGTTCGAAACGGCGTTCTTCGATCAGGACGGATGAGATATTTTCGTTTTCGCTCATGCGGTTCTCCAGCTCCTCTCGTGAGAATTCTTCTTGATCAGATGGCGCGCTACCTTACCAAACCTCGCGGAGCAAACCTATCCAGACAGCCCTACATCCTCCGGGCGCTGTGCCTGTAGGCGCTCCGTCTCCGCGATCACCTGTGCCCCCAACAAAAGGATGACCCCGGCAATATCAAAACTAATCAGCGCAAGGATAGCCGTGGCCAGAGAGCCATAAATCACACTGGCCAGCGACAGCGCCGAGAAATACCAAACTAGGATGTGTCGCGCACTTTCCCATAATAAAGCCGCCACAAGGCCGCCAACCAAGGCGTGACGTGGGGAAATCTTGCCTACCGGCATCACCAAATACAGCGCAGTCATCATGACTACGAGCCCCAACAACCCGCTGACATAGAGCATGCTACGGGAAACCCCGCCGAGCGAGACATGCAGTCCGAATAGCACCAGCTCCTCGCTTTCATAGGCCTGCAAGGCACCACTGATGAAGGTGACCAGCAACAAACCACCGCCAAGCACCAAGATAAACAGATAAGGAATGATGGCCGAAATGAGGAAATGCCGGCGGACCGGCCCACGCCTATGGAAGATGACAGACATCGCATTTTCCAGTGCCGTGAAAGCCATAGAGCTAAAGAATAACAACACAACAAAGCCAAACCACCCGACTACTTGGCGGTGCGCCAGAAAGCTTTTTACTTGCGCCAGCACAGCCTCGGTTTGCGTCGGCAGAATTAATTCGAGATGTGCAGAAACTGCGATAAGAAGTTGATCTTCGGGTAACAATGTGGAGAGCACGACCAGCAGCAATGCCATTAAGGGCAACATCGAGAGCAAGGTGTAGTACGCGATCGCGCCCGATAACAACAGGCCCTGGTTGCGGCGAAACTCATCCAAAACGCGCCCAATAAAACGCAGCAACGCGAGCAATTTCGACTGCACGGAGAGGACCGAATTGTGTGACATCACCCTTCCCTCATCTGCGATTTGATCGCGTGATCATACGCTAGTCTGCGCATCAGGCGTGCGCGGTTGAAGCGCCTGAAGAAAACCAAGCCGCAAAAAATGCGATCGGCGCAAACCGCATTCCTGCTGCGCTTTGCGGAAAATATTTTTTTCACAACCTCTTCACATCCGCAAAGATTGCATACACAATCCTTTTTGTCCGTTGGACACCAAATATTTCACCCAAAGGAGATCGATTGCATGGCAGCTAAATCGACTGCGATTTCGAAGGCCTATACCAAGGCACAGCTCGTTACCGAACTCAGCGAAGCAACTGGCGTAACCAAGAAGGACG
>CAZZIQ010000086.1:0-4630 GCA_964654355.1 uncultured Piscirickettsiaceae bacterium | reverse complement strand
CAGTTTGCCGTTATTCAATGAAATTGTAAAATGTAAAGTTTCTATCTGCCTATTATTTTTAATAATGGATGGCGGTGAGTTGGTTTCTTGAGGGTGCGCTGGCTGTATCAGTACTTCAGTGCACATTAAAACAGCATGATTCCCTGTTATGGCACACTTCGCGGTCACTCGACCTTGAGGAGAAGCGCTGAGTGAAACGAAGTGTCTTAATTGGCGTAACGCTGCTTGCTGTTTGGATTGGCGTTACCCATACGTTGGAGCTGCCAACAGAGTTTGCCATCGTGATGGGTGTGGCCATCCTTGTATTCTTTGTTGGAATGTTTGGTGTCGACATCTGCTATTTGTTGCGTGGAGAATCCTGCAAGTTCAAACAAGCAGAGGCCTCCGAAGAGCCCCAAGAGCCGCTGAACTAAAAAACGCCGCATTGCGGCGTTTTTTATGGAGTCCAGGTTTTGTCTTTACTTCATCGGAATCTGTACGGTGAAGGCACCGCGCACGTCGCCAACTTCAAAGCCAACTGCCTGATCATCTGGATAGAGGCGCGTGATCTCTGAGCGCAGCTCAGGCTTTACTGCGCCATGGCAGTTGTAGCAGGGACCGAAGAGTGGAATGGCTTTCATGTAGCGGAAGGTTTTTGTGCCATTGGCATCGACCACTTCATAGTGCTCCAGGTTTTTTGCAGCTTCACCTGCGGCATGGCGTTCATCAAAGGCTTTCAGGACTGCGGTTTCCCACGCATCTGGTTGGTTCTTGGGGTTGCGAATTCGCAGACTGGTACGACGGACATCTACGCCATGTTTGGCCGCGACCTCTTGGGTTAGTTTTTGCGCGTTCTCGTTGCAGAAATGAATGGCATTGATTGGGCCGCCGGACTGCAACGCTTTCTCCATGTCTCCTTTGAGGACTTTCAGTAATTCGCCGGCAGCAGTGCGGCTGGCGGTGAGTTCGACGGCGTCGGCCGCGAGTGTTGGCGCGGCGCTATTGCAGAGTAGGAGTGCGGCGCCAATGAGCTGGGCGCGTTTGTGAAATAAGGACATCTTCATGAGGTCGTTCTCCAGGTCGTTTATGTGTTATCGACTTTTTGTGAATGCCCCTGCGTGCGGATGCAGTGTGCTGCGTCTCACTCGTAGTGCGCGCAATCTGCGTCTTTTCCTTATATATTGCAAGGTTTTTTCGGGTCGCATTGAGTGGTGACTGGGTATCTCGGCCCAGAAAAACACTATTCAATTAAATACTATAATGTTAGACTTGCGAGCATCATTCACAGTTTGAGGACATTTTCATGAAACAGTTGATGTTGTTGGCGGTAGCGGCCGCATTCTTGGGGGGGTGTGCAAGTGTCGCAAGTGAGCCCGTTGTGGTTGCGCCTGCTGCAGAGCCCGTTGCGCCTGCGGCTGAGTCTGTCGTGGTCGCGCCAGTTGCACCGCCTGTCGAGGACGTTTCTGTCCAGCCCGAGCCGGTTGAGACTGAAATCCCGGTGGCAGCAACTGAAGCAGGTCAGACCCAGGGTGAAGTTGCTGGGCAGGCTGCGGCCCGTGGACAAGCTGCTGCGCAGGGTGAATTCAGCATGACCATTCAGGGCAGTGGACGCGTGCAGACGGATACTACTTTTGATGGATCCTCGAAAGCACAAGGTATGGCGGACGGTGAATCCCGTCCATAAGTCATCTGAGATGCGGTGTTGAATTACCCGCAAATCACGCCCAGTTACAAAAACCCGCTTCGGCGGGTTTTTTCTTGTGGCTCGTTCGGTACAGTGTGGGCATGACACCCGTTGCACTTCATTCATGGTCCGCGCTTGCAGATTGCACACCAACCTACGCCTTAGTGGCTGGGGTAGATTTGGTGCTGATTCGGAGCAAAGACGTGGTATCGGTTTTGTATGGCCGTTGCTTGCATCGCGGTGCGCTATTGGCCGATGGGTACATCGATGAGCAAAGCCTGATTTGTCCTTTGCATCACTGGGATTACCGCATCGATAGCGGGGTCTCCGAGTACAACAACAAAGAGGCGTTACAAAAGTTCAACGCTTGGGTTGAGGAAGATCAGGTTTGGGTCGATGCAGACGAAATTGCTGCATGGGCAACACAGCATCCGCAGCCGTATCAGCGTGATGCCTATCTCGGGCTATTTGCAGATTCGCATGGGGCCGCAGAAGAGCCGTACACATCCGAAATTCAGAAGCTTGCGAAATTGGGACCAGAAAAGGTCGGCCATGGGCCGATGGCTGCCATGGGTGTGCCGCGGAGTGCGCTGCCGAACTGGGATGATCTGCAAATCCTGACCGCTCAGTTGGCCAGATTTCCATTGTTAGAGGATGTGCCAGTCGCCTCGGAAGTCATCATTGGTCCGCGTGCAGATAAACCTTTGCGGTTGGAGATTCCCCTGTTGATCTCCGATATGAGTTTTGGTGCGCTCTCTAAGCCCGCCAAGATCGCCCTTGCGCGGGGCGCGGAACAGGCGGGTACGGGGATTTGTTCCGGTGAAGGCGGCATGTTGCCGGAAGAGCAGGAAAGTAATGCGCGCTACTTCTATGAGTTAGCCTCTGCGCGTTTTGGTTTTTCTTGGGAAGCCGTTGCGAAGGCACAAGCGTTCCACTTCAAAGGCGGGCAAGCGGCAAAGACGGGTACGGGCGGCCACTTGCCTGGCAGTAAGGTCACGTCGGAGATTGCGCAGGTGCGTGGCCTGCAGCCGGGTGAAGATGCGATCTCGCCGGCAACCTTTCCCGAATGGCAAGACCTTTCTGCCGTGCGCGACTTCGCGACCGAGGTGCGGGTACGAACCGGTGGCATCCCAATTGGGTACAAGCTGTCTGCCCAACACATTGAGCGTGATCTGGATGCTGCGTTTGAGGTTGGTGTGGATTACATCATCCTCGATGGTCGAGGTGGTGGCACAGGTGCGGCGCCAACCTTGTTTCGTGATCACATCTCGGTACCCACTATTCCGGCCTTGGCCCGCGCACGGCGGCATTTGGATCGCAGTGGGCAGGCGGATGTGACGTTGATTATCACTGGTGGATTACGAACGCCTGCGGATTTTGTTAAAGCACTTGCTCTGGGTGCAGATGCCGTTGCGTTGGCGAATGCGGCGATGCAAGCAATTGGTTGTATTGCCATGCGAGCCTGTCATACCAACGCATGCCCAGTCGGCATTGCGACGCAAAAAGAATCATTAACACGGCGCTTGCAGGTGGATGTTTCCGCGCAACGCCTTCGCAACTTCTTGTTGGCATCCAATCAGTTAATGCAAACAATGGCGCGTGCCTGTGGGCATCAACGTCTCGCTGATTTCTCGCGGGATGATCTCAGCACCTTCAAGCGTGAAATGGCTGAGCTTTGCGGCGTTTCCTTTGCGGGGCTGGCATAACGCAAAACGGGGCGCTCTTGCGAACGCCCCGCTTTCGGGAATTGCGATAAATATGGTCGGAGCGAGAGGATTCGAACCTCCGACCCCTACGTCCCGAACGTAGTGCTCTACCAGGCTGAGCTACGCTCCGAAAAACAAAACCTTCTGGATCGAATGCTGGCGTCTGGATTCATGATGCTGAATCCAAATTACTGTATGTCGACCAAGATCAGAAAGTGCGCTGAACTGTGAATGCGGCGAGATCCGCAAGCGACTGGCGATAGGCTGAGTCGGGAAACACGTCCAGTGCGCGGGCAGCGGCTTCAGCCTCGTTCCGCGCGGCGGCGAGAGTGTACGGGATCGCGCCAGTCGACTCAATGGCATTGAGGATGGCGGGAAGCTCATCGCGACTGCCTTCTTCAATGGCGGCGCGCACACGCGCCTTGTCCAGATCTGAACCGTTTTCTAAGACGTGTAGCAAGGGCAACGTTGGTTTGCCCTCCGCAAGATCATCGCCGAGATTTTTGCCGGTTTCATTGGGGTCGGCGGCATAGTCCAGCGCGTCATCCACTAGCTGGAACGCATTGCCGAGGTGGCGACCATAGGCCGCCAATGCGGTTTCCTGTTCGGCAGATGCGTTGGTCAATAAGGCGCCTAGTTGGCCTGCCGTTTCAAATAAGCGGGCAGTCTTGCGATAGATCACGTCGTAATAACGCGCCTCGGTGGTGTCGGGGTCATGCTGATTGAGCAACTGCAGCACTTCGCCTTCGGCAATTACATTGGTGGTGTCTGCCATCAGCTTCATCACGGCCATGCGATCGAGCTCTGCCATCATTTGGAAGGCGCGTGAGTAAAGGAAATCGCCGGTAAGCACGGCTGCTTCGTTGCCGAAGACGTGGTTGGCGGTCTCGCGACCGCGGCGCAGATCCGAGGCATCGACGACGTCGTCGTGCAGTAGGGTAGCGGTGTGGATGAATTCGATGATGGCAGCGAGCGGGACATGGTCATGTCCGCTGTAGCCTGCTGCCCGCGCGGCTAAGACCACGATCAGCGGGCGCACGCGTTTGCCACCGGCCCCAATGATGTAGTGGCCGAGTTGGTTGATCAGGACAACATCGGAGCTGAGGCGTTCGAGAATCAGTGCATCGACTGCGGCAAGATCATCCAGCACCGGTGCGCGAATCGCGTCCAGCGGGCTCGTAAGCAGGGTTTTGGGTGCGGGAGCGACGGTCACAGTGCCGCGAATGCTAGGGAGGGGGGCGTAAAAGGTCAATTTCAGTGT
>CAZZIQ010000085.1:0-4644 GCA_964654355.1 uncultured Piscirickettsiaceae bacterium | reverse complement strand
AGTGCGAGTGGCAATACGCCGCCAATAAACGCAAAGCTGGTCATCAGAATCGGACGCAGTCGTAGGCGGCTGGCTTCGAGCGTAGCCTCCATCAGGTCACGTCCTTCGTCTTGCAGCTTGCGCGCAAACTCCACAATCAAAATTGCGTTCTTCGCCGCCAAGCCAATGATGGCAATGAGCCCCACCTTGAAGAACACATCATTCGGCAAGCCGCGCAATTCAACGGCAAGTACGGCGCCGAGAATGCCCAGTGGCACGACGAGGATGACCGCGAACGGCACCGACCAGCTTTCATAAAGTGCAGCCAACGCCAAGATGACGACGAGCAAAGAGAGCGCAAACAAGGTAGGTGCTTGGGCGCCCGCTTGACGCTCTTCAAACGAGGTGCCGGACCAGTCGAAGGCATAACCTGGAGGCAGTGTCTGTGCGATCTCTTCCATCGCCTGCATGGCTTCACCAGTGGAATGCCCGGGCGCGGGATTGCCGGCGATCTTGGTCGAAGGATTGCCGTTGTAGCGATCGAGCTTGGGCAGAGTGGTCGTCCAGCGTGGCGTGGCGATCTCAGCCAGGACAACGATTTCGTCGCGCTGATTGCGAATCGGCAAGGCGAGGAGGTCTTGTGGCGAGCGGCGCAACTCGGCATCCGCTTGCATCTGCACGCGCAGGATGCGGCCGTCGCGCTCAAAGTCATTGATGTACGACACGCCAATGGCTGAGCTCAAGGTGTCGTTCAGTTCCGCCATGCGGATCTGTAAGGCTTGGGCTTTATCACGATCAATATCGAGGTAGAGCTGTGGGCTCGGGCCTTGGCCTTCGCCACGCATACCCGATAAGCGCGCATCTGCGCGGGCTTTGGTGAGTACTTCATCGCGCACTTTCAGTAGGGCATCGCGACCTTGACCGCTGCGGTCTTGCAGGCGGAAATCGAAACCGCCAACGGCGCCGAGTTCAGGAATGGGCGGTGGATTGATGGCAAAGATGAGCGCATCTGGGATTTGCATGAAGCGGCCAAAGGCGCGGCCGATGATGGCTTGCACGCTTTCATTGGGCTCAGTGCGTTGCGACCAATCCTTCAGGCGGGTGAACACGATCGCGGCATTTTGGCCGCTGCCAAAGAATGAGAAGCCGACCACACCAATGACCTTATCGACTTCAGGCTGCTCGGCATAGAACTGTTCCACTTGCTCGAGTACGGCGACGGTGCGTTCTTGGGTGGCGCCGCCGGGTAGCTGAATGGCGGTGATCAAATAGCCTTGGTCTTCATCCGGCAGGAAACTGCCGGGGAGTTGGCTGAACAGTCCACCCGTGACGACAACGAGAAGTAGATAAATCGCAAAGAAACGACCGCGACGCGTGAGCACGCGCTGTACTTTGTCACGATAGCCGAAGGTGAGGCGATCGAAGAATTGATTGAAGCGGCGCTCCTTGTCATGTTCGGCTTCGCTGCGTTTGAGCAGGGTCGCGCACATCGCAGGCGTGAGCGATAAGGCCATGAACACTGAGAAGCCCATGGTCAGGATCAGGGTTGCGGCAAACTGCTGATAGATGGCGCCGACTGAGCCACCGAAGAACAGCATCGGCATGAACACCACCGAGAGCACCACCGAAATGCCGAGAATCGCGCCGAGGATTTGATCCATCGCCTTTACGGTTGCGGGTAGGGGAGCGAGATGTTCTTCACGCATGATGCGCTCAACGTTTTCCACCACCACAATCGCATCGTCGACCAGGATGCCGATCGCCAACACCATGGCGAACAAGGTCAGCACGTTGATCGAAAAGCCAAAGGCGTATAGTCCGGCAATGGCGCCAGCAAGCGAGACCGGAACGACGACCGCAGGAATCAACGTGGTGCGCCAGTGGCCAAGGAAGACAAACATCACCACGAACACCAGCAGCATGGCTTCGCCGAGAGTCTTCACCACTTCGAAGATCGAGATCTCGACAAAGCGCGAGGTGTCATACGGAATCGTCCAGTCCACACCCGCAGGGAAGAACGCTTCCAGCTCCGCCATGCGCAGCTTCAATCGCTGTGCGACATCGAGTGCATTCGCGCCGGGGGCAACGCGGACCGCAACTGCGGAAATCGGTTGACCGCCAAGGCGTGCGTAACGCGCATAACTCTCACCGCCAAGTTCCACCCGTGCGACATCACGCACACGCACGGTTGAGCCGTCTTCTAAGGTGCGGATCGCGACATTGGCAAACTCATCAACGGTTTTGAGGCGGCCTTGAGTGACGATCACAGCATTGATTTCGGCACCCAATGCGGCGGGCGCTTGGTTCAGTTCGCCGGTTGCGAGCTGTACGTTTTGTGCTTGCAATGCAGCGCGCACATCACTCGGCGTGACACCGTATCCCAGCAGTTTGTCGGGCTGTAGCCAGATGCGCATGGAGTATTCGGTGCCAAACAAGATCGCTTCGCCGACGCCAGGTACGCGCCGAATCGGATCCAGCACGCGTGTGGCCATGAAGCTACCGAGCTCAATGGCACTGCGGCTGCCGTCTTCGGAATACAGCGCAATGAACATGAGGTAGTTGCGTTGCGGCTTGGTCACTGGAACGCCGAGGCGGCGCACTTCTTCGGGCAAGCGCGCCTCGATGCGCTTGTAACGGTTTTGTGCTTCGACCGAAGCGGTGTCGATGTTGGTGCCCGGTTCAAAGGTGAGGGTCAGTGTGCCGGCGCCCAGTTCTGAGCTCGCTTCCATGTAGAGCAAACGTTCGATGCCGTTCATCTCCTGTTCAATCAGGCTGATGACGGTGTTTTCGATCAACTCGGCCGAGGCACCCGGATACTTCACATTGAAAGCGACCTGCGGTGGCGCAACCTGTGGGTATTGCGCAACGGGCAGCTGTTTGAGTGCGATGAAGCCAATCAGCAGAATCAGGATCGCGATGACCCAGGCGAAGATTGGACGAACAATAAAAAAGCGCGCCATGTCAGATCGGTTCGCTTACGGAGTGGTTACGGGAACGGCTTCGACCTGCATGCCCGGACGCAGCTTCTGCAGGCCGGTCACCACCACGGACTCACCCCCTTGCAAGCCCGACTCAACCACGAAGTCATCGTCCAGCATGCTGCTCACGCGAATCGCGCGTTGTTGGAGCGTGCCGTTTTCAACCAGCATGACCTGCATTCCGCTGGCCGTGGTGAGCACTGCGCGCTGTGGTATCCGGACCTTTTCTCCAGCATTGCGGGTGATGGTGACGCGCACAAATTGTCCTGGCAGCAAATCTCGCTCGGGATTCGGAAACTCAGCTTTGAGGGTTTGCGTGCCAGTGGTGGGATTGACTCGTGATTCTTGCAGCAACAACTGCCCGGTATGCGGATAAGGCTGGTCATTCACTTCAAGCAACGGTGCCCCGGTCATTTGATCGGGGTTAAGGGCGATGCGTTGCGGCTGAGTGAACTGTATCTCCACGGGTTCGATCTGCTCGATGACTGCGAGTAGGGTGGCGTCATCCTCACCCACCAGCGCACCTTCGGTGACATAGGCGCGACCGATGCGTCCAGCGATTGGCGCGGGCACCGTGGTGTTCTCCAAATCGAGCTGGGTTTTGGCGAAACTAGCTTCTGCTAAACGAAGGGCGGCACGAGTGCGATCGACTTCTTGCTGGCTCACAGCTTGTGAGGTCAACAATTGCTCCATCCGGTTCAGTTGCAGCTTTTGGAAGGCGACCTCCGCAGCAGCGGCATCGGCGGCGGCTCGATACGTACGATCATCCAATTGAAACAGGGCATCGCCTGCCTTGACTTCGCTGCCCTCGCGAAACAACTGCCGTTCAACGATCCCGCTCACTCGTGCTCGTACTTCTGCTGTGCGGACGGCATGAACGCGCCCTGGCAACTTGTACGATTGCTCGATCACGCCGCGCTCAACGATCACCACCTGTGCCTTAGGCAGCGACTTTGCTGTGGCTTCGGGATCATTCGGTGCTTCGCTACAACCAGCGAGCCCGAAGAGGGCGAAGGTGAAGAGAGTCGTACGGAAAAAAGAATGGTGCATAACGTTATGGCCTCGTAATCCGCCGATTATGCCCGGGTTGGACGATGTTTTGCCCGTTACACGCTTTGTTTCCAAGTGCTAGAAATAACAAAGGGCCATCCCTTGCGGGACAGCCCTTTGTGGTTTGGTGGAGGCGGCGGGGATCGAACCCGCGTCCGTGAGCCCTCTGCCATCGGCTCTACATGCTTATCCACATCTTTGAATTTAACTTCGAGCTACCCGATGGGCAGGGAAGACCCGAAGCGATTCCGGTAAGGTTTTAACCAGTCCACCCCGAACAAGCTTTCTGGCGATCCTGCGAGAGTCGACGCCCGGAATCTGAACGCGCAGGCGCGGCTTCAGTCGGACGGCACCCTACCGGTGTTTAGGCGGCGAGTGCGTAGTTGTCGTCGTTGGCAACTATAAGTTTGCAGCGTGATTTACGAGGCAATTGCATCCTCGGCATGCACCTCAGGTTTCGCAACCCCCGTCGAAACCAGGTCGCCCCCCAAGACGCTGGCTATACTGCGCCCGCGCTTTTCGCTTTTCAAGGATTTCGTTGAATATTTTTTCGTGACGTGTTGCCACACGCGGTTTGATGGACGTCAGCCACGCTTCAGAATTCGACCTTGTTCGCGCTTCCAGTCGCGTTCTTTGA
>CAZZIQ010000084.1:0-4745 GCA_964654355.1 uncultured Piscirickettsiaceae bacterium | reverse complement strand
GAGATTTTTTGTCAGGACAAGGCGTACGCACTCAAACAAGCGCCGTTTACAGAAAGTAAATAAGCATTCTGAAATCAAGTGCGGTGCAGTCATGGCGAAACAGATCCGCAGCACTTAGAACTGCTTAAGGAGGTTCACCATTTCTATGGCCGACATTGCGGCTTCCACACCTTTATTGCCCGCTTTCGTACCGGAGCGCTCAATCGCTTGATCAATGCTATCGACGGTCAACAGACCAAAGGTCAGCGGCACACCGCTCTGTAGTGAGACTTGCGCCATGCCCTTGGTGGCCTCACCCGCAACATATTCGAAGTGTGGCGTACCGCCGCGGATCACTGCGCCCAACGCAACGATGGCATCGTAGTGACCGCTGGCCGCCATCTTCTGGGCCGCAATCGGCATCTCAAATGCACCGGGCACACGCACAATCTGGATATCACTCTGGGCCGCACCATGACGGACCAACGCATCAATTGCGCCCTCAAGAAGGCTTTCCACGACAAAGCTATTCCAGCGGGCAACCAACAAACCAAAACGCGCGCCACGCACAATCATGTCGGCTTCGATTGTTTTCACAGAGCTCATCATTCTTTCCTTTTCATTCTTCTTTAAGGATGCAATCAGCCCTCACCCGGGCTGACATGTTCAATAATTTCAAGACCAAAGCCGGATAGCGCATGCATCTTGTATGGCGTACCTAAGACTCTCATTTTGCCCACGCCTACGGCATGCAAAATCTGCGCGCCGATCCCGAACACGCGCTCATCATATTCACTGCTCGGCGGTGACTGCTGCGCCTCTAGTGCGGTTTGCAGCGATTGCAGGCGCTTGATCAAGCCAGCATCGCCCCCCTCCTTGCGCAAAACCAATAGCACCCCCGACGAAGCATTGGCAAAGTGTTTGAGCGAATCCTGTAGGCGGCGACTGCAACCGAGATTCTGGGCATCCAGCAAATCACACAAGGTGTCTTGCATCTGCACGCGCACGAGCGTCGGCTGATCCGGGCGCACCTCCCCTTTCACTAAAGCAAGATGCAATTCGCCACTGCCCACCGTTTCACGAAAAGCGCGCAAACGGAAGGCCCCTGCAGCGGTTTCTAACGGCAGGTCTGCGACCTCTTCCACTGTTTTTTCATTGCGATTACGGTACTGAATCAGATCTGCAATCGTGCCGAGCTTAAGGTTGTGCTCAACAACAAACTGCTCAAGATCGTTACGACGGGCCATACTGCCGTCTTCATTCAAGATCTCAACAATGACCGCAGCCGGCTCACAGCCTGCCAGTCGTGCCAAGTCACAACCCGCCTCGGTATGACCCGCACGCACCAAGACACCACCGGGTTGCGCCATCAAAGGAAAAATATGACCCGGCATGACGATATCGGCCGGTGTCGCGTTCTTGGCGACTGCCGCTTGCACCGTGGTCGCACGATCGGCCGCTGAAATCCCCGTGGTCACACCCCGCGCCGCTTCAATCGAAACCGTGAAATTCGTGCCATGCAGATCATTGGTGTTTTGCACCATCAAAGGCAGATTAAGTTGCGCGCAGCGTTCGCGACTGAGCGTCAAACAAATCAACCCGCGACCAAACTTCGCCATGAAGTTGATCACTTCAGGCGTGACCTTCTCTGCCGGAATGACAAGATCGCCCTCATTCTCACGATCCTCATCATCCATCAGCACGATCATGCGCCCTTGGCGCAGTTCTTCAATCAATTCTTCGGTGCTTGCCAGCGCCATGTCTCCAACCTTTTTCTCTGTTTTCGTTCTTTCTATTTTCGTTGTTATGAATGACCGCGCAGATAGCCATGTTCTGCCAAAAATTCCATCGTGATCTGACCCGCATCGGCATACGCAGCCTTGTCACCCAACAACAAACGCTCGAGATAACGCGCGATCAAATCCACTTCGAGATTGACACGACGCCCCGGCTCAAAGGCGTTCATGGTGGTTTCTAAGGCCGTGTGCGGGACGATATTCAGACTGAACACTGCCCCATTCACCGCATTGACCGTCAGGCTGATGCCATCGACCGTGATCGAGCCCTTCTCGGCGATGTACTTCGCCAACTCATCCGGTGCACGCACATCGAAGCGAACCGAACGCGCATCTTCACTCCGAGAAACCACTTCGCCCACGCCATCCACATGACCACTGACCAAGTGTCCACCCAGACGCGTGGTTGGGGTGAGTGCTTTTTCTAAATTGATGGGACTACCAACGACCAAATCACCGAGGGAGGAGCGGCGCAGCGTCTCACCCGAGACGTCGGCCACAAAACCATCGCCCGGCAACTCGACGGCGGTAAGACAAACGCCGTTGACCGCAATGCTATCGCCGAGCTGAACATCCGACAGATCCAGCTTGCCGGTGCGGAAGCGAAAACGGGCATCGCCGCCGCGACGTTCCATCGTCGCAACTTCGCCAACCGCTTCAATAATTCCGGTAAACATGGGTCAATCGGTTTTCAAAGAACAGGGTATGAGGACTCGCCCAAGCGGGGCACCAAAGGCGATAGAGGATACACGGAATCAGCAGGATACGGCAGCGTTCTCAGTCTGCACGACGCACCAAACGCAGGCGCCAGTCCGCACCCAGGCGGCGCTGTTCAACCAATTTCAGTGGCAGTTTGTCCGCCATCGTATCCAGATCCAGCGCCAACAACGGCCGTGCGCGCTGACCCAACAAGACCGGCGCCTGATAAATCACCAACTCATCCGACCAGCCTTGCTCAACAAACGCGGCGGCCAGCGTTGCACCCGCCTCCACCAAAACCTCGTTGATTTCCAACTCCGCCAGTCGGCGCAACACGGCTTCAAGATCCAGCGTCTGCGCATCACCGGCAACCACTTCAACCTGCACGCCCCGCGCATCCAAGGCCTGCGCACCTGCGGACGAGGTGAACACCCACGTCTCTGCCGCCGCATCACGCAGCTTTGCCTGCGCAGGCAGCTGACCGGCCGGATCCAACACCACACGCTTAGGCGACAGGAACGGTTTTGTGAAATCACGCACCGTCAAACTCGGATCATCCGCCAACACGGTGCCAATCCCCGTCAAAACCGCCGAAGACTGGGCCCGCAACCGATGCACATCGGCACGCGCCTGCGGGCCGGTGATCCACTGGCTCTCGCCCGAGGCCATCGCCGTGCGCCCATCGATACTCATCGCCAGCTTCACTCGCACATAGGGCAATCCGCTGCGCATCCGTTTCAGAAAACCGGGGTTCAGCGCTTCGGCCTCAGCGGCCATCAGACCACTCGCAACCGCAATGCCCGCCGCTTCGATTGCGGCCAAACCATGATGTGCAACCAGCGGATTGGGATCCAACATCGCCACCACAACACGTGCCACACCCGCATCGATCAGGGCCTGATTACAGGGCGGCGTACGTCCATGATGGGCGCAAGGCTCTAACGTGACATAAGCCGTTGCTCCATGCGCTGCAGCACCGGCCTGAGCCAAGGCATGCACTTCCGCATGCGCTGCACCCGCACGCTCATGCCAACCCTCGCCAACAATTTCACCATTCTTCACCAGCACACAACCGACACGCGGATTCGGGTCCGTGGTCGTGCAACCACGCGCAGCCAGGCGCAAAGCCCTCGCCATGAAACGATGGTCATCTGCAGTAAATGAGGAAATGGCACTGGCCATGATCAGGATGCCATTACGACTTCTTATTGCGCTTTTGCTCTTCTTCGGCAATGAGCTTGAGCTGCAGCTCGCCACTGCCGAGACGCGTCTCTTGCTCAAGACGCTCAATCAATTCACGGAAGGCATTCACATCTTGGAAGCTACGGTAGACCGAAGCGAAGCGCACATAGGCCACTTCATCCATACGCCGCAACTCATGCATGACCCACTCACCTACAACCTTGGCGTCGACTTCACGCTCGCCCAAGGTGATGAGCTTATGCCGAATGCGCTCGAGCGCGGACTCCACCTCTTCCGTACCGACCGGACGCTTTTCCAGCGCCCGCAAAAAGCCACGACGAATCTTGGCTTCATCAAAGCTCTCGCGATTTCCATCGCTTTTCACGACCCGCGGCAGGGTGAGATCAACCACCTCAAAGGTGGTGAAACGTTCGTTACAGGCCTGACATTCACGACGACGGCGGACTTGTTCGCCCTCGCCAATCAAACGCGAGTCCACAACGCGTGTGTCTTCAGCTCCGCAGAAAGGACAACGCACGCGTGCTCGCTTCTGAACTTAGCCGTAGATGAACTTAGCCGTAGACCGGGAACTTGGCACAGAGCGCGAGGACCTTGGCCTTCACGCCGTCGATGACCGCCTGATCACCACGGCGATCGATGACATCGCACATCCAGCCCGCAAGCTCGGTGCACTCCTCTTTGCCAAAGCCACGCGTAGTGACTGCCGGAGTACCAATCCGAATGCCGCTGGTCACGAATGGCGACTGCGTATCATTCGGTACCGCGTTCTTATTCACCGTGATGTTGGCTGCGCCTAACCACGCATCGACATCCTTACCGGTCAAACCGGCACGCAAGAAGCTAATCAGCGCGAGATGGTTGTCTGTACCCCCAGAAACCACGTCGTAGCCACGGTCGATGAACACCTGTGCCATAGCGCGTGCGTTCTCGATCACTTGGGTCTGATAGGTTTTGAATTCTGGCTCCAGCGCTTCTTTAAACGCCACCGCCTTCGCGGCGATGACATGCATCAACGGACCACCCTGGGTGCCCGGGAACACCAGCGAGTTGAGCTTCTTCTCAATCTCT
>CAZZIQ010000083.1:0-4786 GCA_964654355.1 uncultured Piscirickettsiaceae bacterium | reverse complement strand
ACCTCAACATCCTCGACATCCCGATTGCACACATCACCGAGCAGTACATGCAGTATGTTGATGTGATGCGGGCCATTGATATTGAGCTGGCTGGTGAATACTTGGTCATGGCAGCGCTGTTGGCGGAAATCAAATCGCGCATGCTGTTGCCGCGCCATGAAGAAAGCGACGATGAAGACGATCCGCGTGCCGAGTTGGTGCGTCGCTTGCAGGAGTACGAGCGTTTCAAACAAGCGGCGGAAGACCTCAATGTCATTCCGCGCATGGAGCGCGACACTTGGCAGGCACAAGTCCGTCCGCCGGAACGCAATGCGGCGGCACCGCCCGAACTTGACCTGCAAGAGCTGTTGTTTGCCTTTAGTGAAGTGATGAGTCGCGCTGAGTTGTTCAGTAGCCATCACATTCAACAAGAGCCTCTTTCTGTCCGCGAGCGCATGGGGCTGTTGCTTGAGCGTGTTCGCAACGCGACGGAATACCTCGACTTCCAGTCCTTGTTCACGCTGGAAGAAGGGCGCGCAGGTGTGGTGGTGAGCCTGCTTGCCGTATTGGAGTTAGTCAAAGAGCGCATGCTCGAAGTGGTCCAGCCGGAGGCCTTTGCACCAATCTATGTGCGTGCTGCGCAGGCCAAGTTTGAAGGCATGGAAGAGCCTGCATTTGAAATCGAAGAATTCGCGACAGATTTTGATGATCGCGATGCAAACGACGCAAACGACAAGGATGAGGAAGCGGCATGAGCAGCGAACACAATCAAGACGTACCGCTGAGCGCAGAAGAGCGCGACGAGCATCTGCGCGAAACCGAAGAATTGATCGACGCCGCAGAAGAGCGGGTTGAGGCGCGTATCGCGGCCGAAGACGCCGGTAAAGAGACGAGCGATGAGGAGGGCGGTGCGTTTGAAGAGGGGGTTGCGGCGGCGGACCTCGTCAAGCCAAGTCCAGAAAAACTACAAGCGATCCTTGAAGGCGCATTGCTGGCCTGGGGGCGTCCGCTCAGCATCGAGCAAATGGGTGTGATGTTTATCGACACTGCGCGTCCGGAAAAAACCGAGTTCCGTGAGGCTTTGGAAACGATTGCCGAGCGTTGGCAGGGAATGGGCATTGAACTGCTTGAAGTGGCCAGCGGTTGGCGTGCGCAAGTTGCTAGCTCGGTCGCCAACCACGTCGCGCGTTTATGGGAAGAAAAACCCACGCGTTACTCGCGTGCCCTGCTCGAAACACTGGCCTTGATTGCCTATCGTCAGCCCATCACGCGTGGCGAGATCGAAGAGATCCGCGGCGTGACGGTGAGCAGCAGCATCCTCAAAACCCTGCAAGAGCGCGAATGGATTCGCAGCCTTGGGCACAAAGAAGTACCCGGGCGTCCAGAGTTGTTGGGTACAACCAAACAATTCCTCGATTACTTCAACCTGAAGAGTCTCGATCAGCTGCCGACGCTGATGGAGCTGCGCGACATGTTCCCAGAAGAAGCGCCGCAAGAACCCGCGACCGTCACCCCGATTCACCCCGAACGCATGGCGAATACGGCTGAGACCAATGCAGACGCTGACGCGGAAGAAGGGGCGGAAGAGGGTGCTGCAGAAGGCACGATCCCGGCGGCCTGGGCAGGTCTCGCCGAAGGCGAAGAGGATGAAGGCGTAGTGGATGAAGAAGCGCTTGATGTAGAAATCGAAGCGCTGATGGAAACCGTCCGCAACGTCAACATTGATCTGAAGCCGATGCCCGGTTCGGAAGAGGATGCTGAAGCTGAAGCCGAAGTCGATCCAAACCCTGCCTCTGCACAAAACTAACCACGCAATAGAGCGCATCCTTGATGGAAACCGAAACCCCTGCGGCGCCAATTCCTGGCGAGCGTATTCAGCGCGTGTTGTCGCGCGCCGGCATTGCTTCGCGTCGTCAGCTGGAAAGCTGGATCGAAGCCGGCCGTATTCAGGTCAACCGTGCGCCTGCGCATCTCGGCCAGCATGTGTTGCCCACCGACGAGATTCGTCTCGATGGTCGGCGCGTTCATGGTGTATTTGAAGGCGATACCGAATCTGTGCCTTTGCGTGTGATTGCGTATCACAAGCCCGTTGGCGAGATCACTACGCGTAAAGATCCAGAAGGACGTAAGAGTGCGTTTGATCAGTTGCCGAAGCTGCGTCGCGGCCGTTGGATCAGTATCGGTCGTTTGGATATCAACACCTCGGGTTTGTTGGTTTTTACCACCGATGGTGAGCTTGCGCATCGTTTGATGCACCCAAGCCATGATGTTGACCGTGAATACGCGGTGCGTGTGTTGGGCCGAGCAACGGATGAGCAGTTGCAGCAATTGCGCGATGGTGTGGAGCTCGAAGACGGCCCGGCTCAGTTCTCGGATATCAGCAGATCGGGCGAAGGCGAAGGTCATAACCAGTGGTATCACGTCACGCTTTTAGAAGGTCGCAATCGCGAAGTCCGACGCTTGTGGGAAGCGGTTGGTTTGCAGGTCACCCGCTTAATGCGCGTGCGCTATGGGCCGGTGTTTCTTGATCGCCTCGGGCCGAGCAAGTGGCGTGAAGTTGAGGGCGAAGAGTTGAAGACCTTGTTCGAATGGGTCGACTACACCCCACAACAACCGATCTCACGCAAAACCCGTGAGCGCGATCCGCGTACCGGTAAGCCCATTCGTGTGCCGGGCGAAGTGACGCATAAGACGCCACGCACACGCAGTAATGGCCTGTTGCGCCGCAACCGGCGGCCCAGTCCACGCTGAGTTGAGTGATGCCGACGCGTGCGCAATGTGCGCGGATTCAACAACTCGCCGCTGAACTGAATGCGGCGTACGGCCCACAACAGTGGTGGCCGGCAGAGACCCGCTTCGAAGTTTTACTGGGCGCCATCCTGACCCAGAACACGGCGTGGACCCATGTTGAAAAAGCGTTGGATCAATTGCGTCAAGTCATTGCCCTCGAACCCGAACCAATCCTTGCGCTGTCGCGTGAAGCACTCGCACAAGCGATTCGGCCCGCCGGCTATTTCAATCAAAAGGCCGCGCGTATTCATGGGTTTTGTGCTTGGTTTCTAGAGCACGGTGGCTTTGCTGCCTTTGATCAGATTGAAACGCAGGCCTTGCGCGAAGCATTGTTGGCTGTGCATGGCATCGGTCCGGAAACGGCGGATGACATGATGTTGTATGCGTTTGAGCGGCCCGTCTTTGTGGTCGATGCCTATACCCATCGCTTGTTGCAGCGCTATCTAAAAGCGCCACCGCCGCAAGACTACGAAACCGTGCGTGGCTGGGTGGAAGAAGCCTTCGCGGCGCTGGAAACACCAACGCGGGTGAAAACCTTTAACGAATTGCATGCGCAGATCGTGCGGCATGCCAAGGTGGCATGTACCAAACGCAATCCAGACTGTGGATCGTGTGCGATCCAGAAGGATTGCTGTCAGCGTCTTTGAAGGAACTGCGTCATTGCGAGGAGCATCGCGACGCGGCAATCCAAATGTGATTGTGGATCGCCACGGCACTTTCAGTGCCTCGCGATGACGACGATAAGGGCGTTGCAGTTATAAGCCGGTGTAGAGCAATGCGCCAAAGGCCACGCTCGAAGCGATGGTGACAAACCAAATCGCCGCCAACACCTTCTTGTCCATACCCTTAAACATGCTGTGCAAGATGTAGCCGACGCCAAGAAACGCGATGGGCACAAGAATCGCCACAGACAGGCGGGAAAATTCGTCAGCGTTCATTTGGGTTCCTCGAATGCTTGAGTACGTGCAGGCGTGAAGTGTTGGAATCAGCTGCGCGTCCACACATGCAGGCGTTCGCCATGCACATGGGCACTGTCGTGGCCGAGGAGATAAAGGTAGGCGTCAGTGATCTCTTCTGGTGCCGGCCATTGGTTCGGGTCTTCGGCCGGGTAGGCATGTGCACGCATGTTGGTGCGCACGATACCCGGATCCACCACATTGACCCGAATTCGATCGTGTTCGAGCTCTTCCGACAACACCTGTGCAAACCCTTCCACAGCAAACTTCGACACGGAATAGGCGCCCCAGTAAGCATGGCCGCGCTGACCGACGCCCGAGCTGGTAAACACAATGGATGTGCTGCCCGGCTCCGCGCGGCGCACCAGCGGTAACAGCGCACGCGTGAGTTGGAACGCGGCGGTGATGTTCACCTGCAACACCTCATCCCACTTCTTGGTCGGATAGTGATCGATCGGGCTCATCGCGCCCAAGATCGCGGCGTTGTGCACGATGCCGTGGAGGGCAGGGATTTGCGCGCCGAGGCCGGCCGCGAAGTCTTCAATGTCTTCGGCTGTGGCCTTGGCCAAATCCATTGGGAAGATCCAGGGTTGTGGATGACCGGCGTCCACGATCGAATCGTTGATCGCGATTAACTTACGTTCGGTTCGGCCGAGCAGGATGACCGTGGCGCCTGCCGCGGCACAGGCCTTCGCTAAGGCGGCGCCAATGCCGTCGCCGGCGCCGGTGATGAGAATGTTACGACCGGCGAGGAGGCCGGCAGGAGGTCGATAGTCGTTTTGCATGACGGGATTTTAGGCGATGCAGCGGCGCTGGCTACGATTTCTGTGGAAATCATGCGCGCTTGCACACGGACGGTGCAAAACCACCCAGAAACAATGCTACAGTCGCGGGCAGATGCGCAAAGAGGCATCACTCCAGAAGGAGAAACCACGGACTCACCCTCACAGAGGAACCTCCATGATCAAATTCCTGCTTGGCTTAGTAATCGGCGTCGTTCTTGGCGGCTGGTTGGGGATCAACATCGGCAAGGATCAAAACCTGTTTGATGACCCGTTCGG
>CAZZIQ010000082.1:0-4791 GCA_964654355.1 uncultured Piscirickettsiaceae bacterium | reverse complement strand
CCGCGCCACATAGAAAAACCGGCGCAAAAAGCGGCGGAGACCGTATCACGGTTGCAGGGTGATTCCGCCTTACTTCTTTTTATGTGGTCATAGCGCCGCAGTCGCGACGCTAAGGTGCGAATTTTGCTGGCAAATCGATCTGAAATACACCACCGAGAGCCGCATGCAAATCCTCTTGGGTCCAGCCTCGATCTCCGCTTTCACCCCACAATTCACAACGCAGCCGCGTCAGCGGATTTCCCACCAGGGTCTCGAGTTCAAGATCGGCAACCCGCACCACCGTCGAGCGACTCGAGAGATCGAAGCGGTCGGCAGAAGAACCTTGGGTCGGATCCACATAGGTTTGTACCTGCCGCACAACATAGCGACTACCAATCGAGAACGACTCGGCCGCACCCAAGGGGCCCGGTGCTTCAATCCGACAATGCGGCTCCCAGACGATCAACTGCGGTAATTCTTGGATCACACCCTCAACGAAATATAACGAGGCGCGCGGCCCGACCTTCTGTCCATTCTGCAGGGTGAGGTGTCGATTACCGGCAGGAATCACGAACGTCTGGTTGACGCTCAACACACTCCCCGTTGGCAAAGCATAGAGCGGCGCCGGCGCTTCCGGCAGCGCTGCGCAAGCACTCAGCAATACGGCAAAAAAGAAAACACCGAAGCGCATTAGCCACCCTCCAGACCCATGAACATCTTGATTGCTAGGACAAACAGCACCAGTGCAAAGATCCGTTTGAGCTTAGCGGCGTCCAACGCATGCGCTGCACGCGCACCAAACGGTGCCGCCACAACACTCGCAACCGCAATGGCTAGCCACGCCGGCACATACACAAAACCCAAGCTCTGCGCGGGCAAATCAACATGTGCCCAACCACCCAACATGTAGCCTGCCGCGCCCGCCAACGCGATTGGCATACCCACGGCGGCGGAGGTCGCAACCGCTTCTTGCATGCGAATACCATGCCAAACCAACCACGGCACCGTCAGAGTGCCACCACCAATCCCAACCCAAGAAGACACCGCACCAATCACGGTTCCCGCCAATGTGCTGCGTGGCCAGCCCGGCTCGGTCGCATGTGGCTTCGGCTTGATCGCCCACGCCATCTGAATCGCCACCGCCAGTTCAAAAAAAGCAAAGAACCAACGCAACGCATCCTGCACGATGTAACGTGCACTCAGCGCGCCGACTAAAGCACCGAACAGGATTCCCGGAGCCATACGCAGAAAAATTGCGGTACGTACAGCACCATGTTGGTAATGCGCACGTACCGAGGAAATGGAGGTGAACACAATCACGGCCAAGGAGGTGCCCAGTGCTAGATGCATCCACAGTCCTGGCGCCACCCCTTGTGACGCAAAGGTCCAGGCCAACACCGGCACCATCACCAAACCGCCTCCAACACCGAGCAGGCCCGCCAAGAAACCGGCCACTACGCCTAGCGCAAGATAGATCAGCACGAATTCCATTGGACCTCGATACACCCTCGGAGTAATGTTTCAACGCATTCAAGCATTCTGCACGGAGGCCTTTGCATGCAACAGACCCTCGAAGTCGAAAACATCAAGTGCGGTGGCTGCGCCCACACCATCAAGACCAAGCTGCATGAGAAGCATGGCATCGATCCGGACATCGATATTGAGCAGGGTGTAATTCGATACGACGGCAGTGGAGACATCCGCGCAGATGTGCTCGAAACACTGCGCAGCCTCGGCTATCCCGAACGCGGTAGCGCCGAGGGCATTGAAGCCGTTAAAGCAAAAGCGGTTTCGTTTGTGAGCTGTGCAATCGGGCGTGTCACCAAACCCGACTGATCAAAACAAGCGGCTACGCTAAGGCTGCTGCGCCGCAAGCGCTTGCTTTGCGCGCTGCCACGCCGCCTCCAGCTCCTCAATCGAATAGGTATCGAGACCCCGCCCCGCTCCAGCCAGTTCCGTCTCGACCAAGCGGAAACGATCGTCAAAACGTTGGCTCGCGCGTCGCAACGCGCCCTCCGCGTCAACCTCGGTATGGCGCGCCAGATTCACCAACGCAAACAATAAATCCCCCAGCTCTGCATCAATGCGCTCTGCAATGGGCGCCTCAGCGACCAGCTCTTCACGCAACTCGCCAATCTCTTCTTCAACTTTATCCAGAACACCATGAAAATCTGGCCAGTCAAAACCAACTCGCGCCGCACGCTTTTGCAGCTTCGTGGCATAACTCAAAGCCGGCAGGCCACGCGTCACGCCATCTAACGCACTTTCCGCGCGCTCGCCTTTTGCAACACGCTCAGCCTTCTTGCTCTCTTCCCAAGCCTTATGCAAGGCAGCATCCGTTTGCGTGCGCGGCTCATCCCCAAAAACATGTGGATGACGGGCAACCAACTTATCTGCCATTCCCTGCGCAATCATATCGAAATCGAAGCGCTGTTCTTCTTCGGCAAGATGCGCATAAAACACTACCTGGAACAGTAAGTCGCCCAGCTCTTCGCGGATGGCAGAAAAATTTTCGCGCTCAATCGCATCGGCCACTTCATACGCTTCCTCAAGCGTATGCGGCACGATGCTTTTCCAATCTTGCTTAAGATCCCACGGGCAACCCGTTTCCGGATCACGCAAGCGCGCCATCACCGCGCGCAGATTTTGGATGGCCTCAGACACTAGACCTGCTTCCGGTACACACCATAGACAAACGACTGTTGCTTTCCTGCAGGTGTCGGATGTTGCTCACTTTGTTGTGCAATCCGAACAAAGCGCTCGCCGAGCACCGCATCCAGCTCTTCAAGGCTATAACGCTGCACCCGCAGATCACTACAGCGCTCGGGCCCATCCTGCGCAAAAGTCGCGACGATGAACGTCCCGCCCGACTGTAGCCCCTGATGCAAGCGCTCAAGATAAGCACTGCGATCCGTCTCTTGAGTTAAGAAATGAAACACTGCGCGATCATGCCAGAGTGCAAAAGGTTCGAAAAAAGTCGCTTGCGTAATGTCCGCAGCCAGATACTCAATAGATTCGCCTGCTCCATCCGAACGATGCGCCAGTCGCTGACGCGTTACTTCCAATGCAGGAGCGGCGATATCGAGCAAGGTAATGCGCGCAAATCCTTCATCCAACAGATGATCGACGAGAGTTGACGCTCCCGCACCGACATCAATAATGGAGGCATCCTGCGCCAGCCCAGCAGCTGCAATCAATTGCATCGAGATCTCAGGCCGCGGCTGAAACCAGCTGACCGACTCCGAATCTTTCTGCTGGTAGACCTGCTCCCAATGTGCCTTGCGATCCATACTCATAAAGTCTTATCCGACCCAAATGGTTTTGGCATTCACAAACTCATGAATGCCATGCGAAGACAATTCGCGGCCATACCCCGAGTTCTTGATCCCGCCGAAAGGCAGACGCGGATCGCTCTTGACCAGACCATTCACGAAAACCGCGCCGCTTTCGACCATGCGTGCTACGCGAATACCGCGCGCAATATCTTCCGTCCATACCGTTCCGCCCAGACCAAAGTCCACATCATTCGCCAAACGCAACGTATCCCCCTCGTTAGCCGCACGCAGCACTAAGGCAACTGGACCAAACAACTCCTCCTCATAGGCTCGCATGTCCCGCACAACATGATCCAATAGCGAGCCGTGATAGCCCGCATAGGTATCGGCAATCGGTGCGCAACCAACTAAAGCTTTTGCACCCGCGCCGATCGTATCCATGACCTGCTTATGCAACTCATCACGCAGATCAGGGCGCGCCAACGGCGCCAAACTGGTTTCGGGATCCATTGGATCGCCATAGCGCAAGGCGGCTACTCCAGCGGAAAATGCCTCGACAAAGCGCTCGGCAATCTCTGGCACCAAAATAAAGCGCTTCGCCGCAATGCAACTCTGCCCGCCGTTTAAGAAACGCGACACGACCGCCGTTTGTACTGCTGCCTCGAAATCGCAATCCTCCAACACAATGAAAGCATCGGAACCACCAAGCTCGAGTACCGTCTTCTTCAAGTGCTTACCCGCGGTCGCCGCCACCTTACGCCCCGCGGGTTCACTCCCAGTCAGCGTGACCGCGCGCACGCGATCATCTGCGATCACTGCCTCGACTTGATCCGCCCGAATCATCAGCGTGGAGAACACGCCAACCGGGAACCCCGCCTCGATGAACAAACGCTCCATCGCCAACGCACATTGCGGCACGTTCGAAGCATGCTTTAGTAAGCCAACGTTGCCCGCCATCAAGGCGGGCGCGGCAAAGCGGAACACCTGCCAAAATGGGAAATTCCAGGGCATCACCGCCAACACGGGACCCAGCGGCTGATACGCCACAAAACTCTGATCGGCATCGCTAGTAATTTCTTCATCGGCAAGGAATTGCGCAGCATGTTCCGCGTAGTACTCACAGACCGTGGCACATTTCTCAATCTCGGCTTCCGCTTCCGAAATACGCTTGCCCATTTCCAAGGTAATGAGTTGCGATAGTTCGGCTTTCTCGGCGCGCAGCAATCCGGCCAGTGCCTGCATGCGCTCGGCGCGCTCCGCGAAGGAGCGCCGCGACCATGAACGAAATGCGGCATCCGCACGCCCGAGCGCCTGCTCAATTGCAGCAGTATCCCAAGCCGCACATTCAAAGACCGTTTCACCGGTGTAGGGATTAATGGAAACAAAACTCACAACCGCCTCCATCTAGATCAGAGTGGCGTGACTGTAGCAGGAGCGAGAACGAATGCACAAAAAAGCCGGCACGAGGCCGGCTGAAAATCGTCATGGAGGACGGTTTTTGAGGAGAACTTAAGCCTTAGAACTCATAGACGAACTT
>CAZZIQ010000081.1:0-4803 GCA_964654355.1 uncultured Piscirickettsiaceae bacterium | reverse complement strand
CCGCGTGGTCGTATTCCAAGTTGTTCACAATCAAGGTGCGCGGACGGTAGTGCACGAACTTTGAACGCTTATCAAAGAACGCGGTGTCATATTCATCCGCCTCGATCACAAAGAAAGGCGTCCCACCCAAACGCGCAGACTGACCAAAATTCTTGGGTACCCCACCCACCAGAAAGCCGGGCGCAAGCTTTGCATCTTCCAAAATGTGCGCCAGCATCGCGCTGGTCGTGGTCTTGCCATGCGTTCCGGAAACCGCCAACACCCAACGCCCTTGCAGCACATATTCCTGCAACCACTGTGGACCGGAGGTGTACGCCAAACCAGCATTCAGCGCTGCCTCAACCGCCGGATTGCCGCGACCCAGCGCATTACCAATCACCACCAAGTCTGGCGCATAGCTTGAGGGGTCATAGTCGTAACCTTCATGCAAGGCAATACCAGCTTCAGCCAATTGTGTACTCATCGGTGGATACACATTGACATCGGAACCACTGACCTCGTGACCTAAAGCACGCGCCAACAAGGCGATGCCACCCATAAATGTTCCACAGATACCGAGGATATGCAGATGCATGCAATTAGGCCGTGAAGTAACGCGCCTTTGGGTGATGAATGACAATGGCGGTGGTAGATTCCTCTGGCCACAACTGATCTTCATCGCCCAACACTACGCCAATACGGTCGGCGCCGAGCAATTCCAGAATCTTGTCCTGATCTGCCAAATTCGGACAGGCTGGATAGCCGAATGAATAACGCGCACCGCGATACTTTTGCTTGATCATGTCCGAAATATCGCGCGCATCTTCACTTGCAAATCCAAGCTCAGCACGAATCCGCTTGTGGACAAATTCGGCCAAGCCCTCCGTGCCCTCTGCATTGAGACCATGCCAGTATAAGTACTCTTGGTATTGGTCGGTTTCAAATAAATGCCGTGCATGATCGGATGCCGCTTGCCCAACCGTGACCAACTGAAATGGCACAACATCCACTTCGGCATGACCCAGGGGGCGAAAGTAATCTGCGAGGCAAAGACGCTCGTTACCGACTTGGCGTGGAAATGAAAAACGGAACCGCTCTTCACGCGAATCTGGATCACTGAAAATTACAAGATCATCGCCATCCGACTGTCCCGGAAAGTACCCATAGGCAGCTTGTGGATTGAGGATTCCTTGAGTTGTACTCTCGCGCACCAAACGATTAAAAATCGGATCGACTTCAGTCCGGGCCCATGCGCGATAGTCCTCCGGTGATTTTCCTTTGGGCTTGAAGCCCCATTGGAATTTATACAGCGCGGTCTTGTTCACATACGGCACAACCGCATGCAACGACAACTGCTCAATCACCTTTGCCCCCCAGAACGGCGGCTTCGGAATCGGGTTGTCCCGTGTTACGCCGGAAGGCGGCAAACGATCTGTTTCAGTCATGGTTCACTCGTAAAAAATCAATCGATACACGCTACCGGATTCTCGCCGCGCTGCAACAACAAACTACCCTGCGCGTGTACTTCTGCCCACCAACCGGGCGCAAGCCAGGACGTCGATACCGATTCCGTAATTAACGCTGGGCCTGAAATACGCATACCTGCAGCAAGGTCTTCGCGTGCAAAGACAGGAATGGGACCGGCTTGATCCTCCATATCCACAAATCGGGCTGGCTCAGGCTTCGCTGTTCGCGCCGGTAACGTCGGCCATGCAATCGGCAAAGCAGCATGTTGCACCCGCACCCGTACATTCACGATCTCAACCGGATGATCGAGATCATGACCATACCGTTGCAGGTGTGCCGCATGGAACGCCGCTCGCGTATCTTCCACACCCTGCCAAGCGACTTCTAAGGTATACGCTTGGCCGAGGTAACGCAGATCGAGACGTAACTCGATCGATAATTGCTCACGCCTAAGCCCCTCTTCCAGCAGCTCTTGAATCGCCGCCTCTTGCATCCTAGCGGCCTGCTGCTCAAGCGCATGTACCCAATCCGCCGCATCTGTCATGGTTTGGATCCAGGTCTGCACTCGCTCTCGTCCACGCGCAACCGCGCGCATACCCAAAGCCGACAACACGCCAGCATGCGCCGGCACCAGTGCACGCTTCATCTCCAAAGCCTCTGCCAATGCACATACATGCAAACCACCCGCCCCGCCAAAAGACAGCAAAGTTAATGCACGCGGATCAATCCCACGTTGCACTGACATCACGCGCAAAGCCTGCGCCATGTGCGCATTGGCAACAGCCAAGATGCCTTGCGCCGCCTCCTCTAAGGACACCCGCAAGGCCCTGGCAATCCGACCCACAGCCTGTTCTGCAGCCGTGCGATTGAGCGACATGCGCCCGCCTAAAAACTGATCCGGCAACAAGCGGCCCAAGACCAAGTTCGCATCCGAAACGGTGGCCTCGCAACCGCCTTGGTCATAGCCCGCAGGCCCCGGCCATGCGCCAGCCGACTGCGGCCCGACTTGTAAACCTCCTGCGGCATCGACAAACGCAATCGAGCCACCGCCTGCACCGATGGTATGCATCGCCACCATCGGCACCGCCACGGGATACTGCCCAATCCGCCCCTCATCGGTCAGCTGAGGCGCACCCTCGATCAGCGCCACATCAGTAGAGGTCCCGCCCATATCAAAACTGAGTAAGCGAGGTTCTGCACATACCTCACCCGTAGCACCTGCGCCCACCAAACCACCCGCAGGTCCTGACAACAACAAGCGCACCGCATTACGTGCAGCTTGGGTAACATCGACGGCCTGCCCTGAAGATTGCAGCACACGTAACGAGGCCTGCGGCAAGGCCTCCTGTAACCGCTGCAAATACCCGGCAACGCGCGGTCCAACCCAAGCATTGAGCCAGGTCGCCATGCCACGTTCGTATTCGCGATACTCGGGTAACACCTCGGACGAAATGCTCACCCACACCGATGGAAGATGCGCAGCCAACGCATCGCGCAAACGTCGTTCTTCTTCGCCATTCAGGTAGGCAAACAAGAAATTAATCGCAACGGCTTCCACCTCAAGCGCGGCAATCACTTCAACCACGCGTCCGACTTCGGCATCCGTTAAAGCCTCAACCAGCTGGCCCCGGGCATCACGACGCACTGCAACCTCGACACATAATTCGGGCCGCACAGGCGGCGACTCTGTTGCAGGCTGTAGGTTATAAAGCTCCGCGCGTGCCTGCCGACCAATCGTCAACACATCGGCAAAGCCTCGATTGGTGACATAGGCCGTACGCACACCCTTGCCTTCCAACACCGCATTGGTCGCAACCGTGGTGCCATGCACGATTTCCAGATCAGGGTGATTGACGAGCCCCATGTCTCGCAGCCCCTGCAAGATGGCACGCTCTGGAGCCTCGGGTGTCGACAACACCTTATGCACGCGCAAGCCGCCCGCAAAGGTGGAATCCCATGCCACAAAGTCAGTAAAGGTGCCGCCGGTGTCGATGCCTACAAACATAAGCCGCGTATGATACGGCGATGCCCGAGCTACCCGAAGTCGAAACTACCCGGCGTGCCATCGCACCTGCTCTAGAGGGGCGGACGATTCAGCGTTTGCTGGTGCGCGAACGACGCATGCGCTGGCCAATACCCATGGAACTTGAAGGCGTTTTACGCAACCAGCCAGTCCTCGCGGTAACGCGTCGGGCGAAATATCTTTTGCTCCACACACCCAAAGGAACAGCGCTGATTCACCTCGGCATGTCCGGACATCTACGGGTTTTGCCAAACAAGACCCCCATACAAAAGCATGATCATTGGGACCTGTTATTGGACAACAGCACCTTGTTACGTATGCATGATCCACGTCGCTTTGGCGCGTTGCTGTGGACAACCGAAGCTCCAGCAACGCATGCCTTGCTACAAAAGCTCGGCCCGGAACCCCTGAGTAGCGATTTCACAGCTAGTGTTTTGTACGCTCGCAGCCGCGGCCGCAGTAGCGCTGTCAAAGCCTTCATCATGGATCAGCAGACGGTCGTGGGTGTCGGCAACATCTACGCCAACGAAGCCCTATTTCTGGCAGGCATCGACCCACGCCGTGCCGCCGGCCGCATCACGCTGCCACGCTATGAGCGCCTCGTTGCCAGCATCAAAAGCGTGCTGAGCGCTGCCATTGAAGTGGGCGGGACTACTCTGCGTGACTACTATTCTGCGGATGGCGAACGCGGCTATTTCACCCAGCAACTGCACGTGTATGGTCGCGGCGGACTACCCTGCCTGAGTTGCGGCCGGAGCTTGAAAGAAGAACGCATTGGTCAACGCGCTAGCGTCTGGTGCCCAAGCTGTCAGCGCTGATGCGCACCACCCAGAACACCTTCACATAACCCTACAATTTCAGGAACTTCGGCAAGCGGTCTAGAATCGCAGCCTCGACAACTCTTCTACCTCGCGAGGATCGCGCATGGCCTTTCCGAAATCCGCAAACGAGATTCGCGTCAGCAACAACAATGGCGGTGGTGGTGGCTGCGCCGACAAAGAGCCGTATGCCTTGCGTGCCATCGGCGACAGCATGGCGCCGGAATTTGAAGATGGCGACATCCTCATCATCGACCCGAGCTATGCCGCACAAGATGGCGTGCATGCCATCCTCGAAGTCGCTGGGGAGTATCACTTCCGCCAACTCCTCGTGCGCGACGGCACGCACTACATGCATGCCCTCAATCCCGCCTTCCCCGATCAAGCACTCGGCGACAACTGGCACGTGCATGGCGTCGTGGTCCAGCGCACGCGCGGCCGCAATATCGTGCATTTCGAGTACCCGGGCCCAGGCGAAGTGAAACGCTACGAACATCAACGCAGCCTGCGTCGTCG
>CAZZIQ010000080.1:0-4834 GCA_964654355.1 uncultured Piscirickettsiaceae bacterium | reverse complement strand
TGATCACGAATCTTGACCTGTCGTCCCGCTTGTTCGGTCAACGCCACTTCCAACAAGGCAACCTCATCGGGCATGACATTCACCAAAATCTCGGCAGGAATGCCGTTGTGATCACCGCGCGCGACGTAATACTGCGAGAGGAAGGCTGCGAGAACCTCAGCTTCGGATGTCAGTTCGACATGCTTTGGGAAGAAGGCACGATTGCCGAGACTCTGACCACCACGAAACAAGAACACCTGCACACAGGCCACACCCGCATCCGTGAGTGCAACCACCACGTCGAGATCGCCACGCTCACCACTCATGTATTGCCGCTCTTGGACGCGGCGCAGCGCCTGCACTTGATCGCGCAGCTGCGCTGCCTGTTCGTAGTGCTGTTGCGCCGACGCCTGCGTCATTTCTACCACCAACTCTTCCACCAGCGTGGTACTGCGGCCCTCAAGGAATAATTCCGTACGACGCACGTCGTCGCGATACTCCGTATCGCTCACCAAATTCACACACGGCGCCTTGCAACGCTCGATTTGATACTGCAAACAGGGCCGTGTGCGATTGTTGAACACACTGTCTTCGCATTGGCGCAACCGAAACACCTTCTGCATCAAACGTAGACTCTCCCGCACCGCACCGACCGATGGATAGGGCCCAAAGTAACGCCCTTTCCTGCGCTTGGCGCCGCGGTGATACGCAAGCCGTGGCCACGCCTCCGCCGTCAGCAAGATGTAGGGATAGCTCTTGTCATCACGCAGCAAAATATTGAAGCGTGGCAGATGCTCTTTAATCAGATTGTTTTCAAGAATCAGCGCTTCGTTTTCGGTATGCGTCACCGTCACTTCGACGCGCGCAACCAGACGCATTAAGGCGTCCGTTTTGGGCGCCAAGCCACTGACACGAAAATAACTCGAGACGCGCTTCTTCAGATCGCGCGCCTTCCCCACATAAAGAATCTTGTCGTCTGCATCGAGCATGCGGTACACGCCCGGACGATGCGTCAAGGTCTTCAGGAACTCTTTGGAATCGAATGCGGCCATGCGCAAATGAGCGGTCTTATCCTGTCAGTTCTGCAATACGGGCAAACACAGCCGCAAACATTTCCGGCGTTAGGCGCTTGGTTTGCGTGTTGTAGCGACTGCAGTGATACGAATCGATCAACCAACGACCATCGCTAAGGCGATGCTCTGCAGCATGCGCAAATTTGTATGCACTGGCTTTGTGTCCGGTCGCGCGCACTACCGCATTGTGCGCAATCGTGCCCAGCGCCAACACCACGGCTTCCTTCGGTAGTTCACTCAGCTCCGCAGCAAGAAAGCCATTGCAGGCCTGAATCTCACCGGTCTCAGGCTTGTTTTGTGGCGGCAAGCATTTCACCGCATTGGTGATACGTGCGCCGGTCAACCGCAAGCCATCATCCGCTGAAATCGACTCCGGGGCCGAGGCATAGCCAAATTGATGCAAGGTTTCGTACAAAAGGATGCCGGCGTAGTCGCCCGTGAACGGCCGCCCGGTTCGATTGGCCCCATGCATGCCCGGCGCCAAGCCAACAAGTAGCAAGTTGGGCTTGGGATCCCCAAACGGTGGAACCGGCCGCGCAAAATAGTCCGGCCGCTCGGCACGAATGTCGGCCAGAAATGTCGCCAGACGCGGACACCGGGTACAGTCTGCAGCATATGAAGGAGAAGAAATCATCGGCGACGGATGCTATCACGCAGGCGCCCACGCAATCGGCGCCCTCCGGCACCTCGTCACAGGTCCGTGCACGCCTGCAGCAACTCAAAGAGCTCGTTGCCCGCAAGCCCGCCGAGGCCGCGAGCAGCGGTTTTGATCCCGAGCGTCCACCGCCCCCGCGTCGCACGACCTTTGAGCCGCCCCTGCCCTTGCCCAAACCGCGCACGACACCGCGCACATTACGCGCCGTGCAAGAACGTTTCATTGGCGGCACCAATCTATCCAGCATCATCGAACATGCATTGGATTTGAAACGCATCGATGCCAGCGTGCGAAGCGCACTGGATCCGAAACTTGCGCCGCATGTGCGCCTTGCCAATTGGCACGATGATGGCGAAGTGATTTTTCATGTCGACAGCGCGAGCTGGCTGCATGTCTTGCGTTTTCAGGATCGCACCATCAAGCAAGCGCTACAAAAATCTGGGCTCGGCCACGCGCGCAAACTCACATGGAAGGTCCGCTCATTGGCCGAGAACACGTAAGGGCATGAACCTCAAATCAACACCGAAATCTTCATGGCGGAATCGATGGAGACGCTGGGCTGTTGAAGCCCTGGTTTTTGTCGCCCTGCTGTATGCACTTCAACTCTGGCTCGGGCGCGAGATGGTGAGTGGCACCGCGCCAGTGCTGGTCGGGCAAGACCTCCAAGGCCAGGTCATCGATTTGGCCACACACACCAACCAACCCACACTGGTGTATTTCTGGGCGACCTGGTGCCCGATCTGCAAACTGATGGAATCCGACATCCATGCCATCGCTCAGGATCATCGGGTCATCAGCATTGCGATGCAGTCCGAAAGCGCCGCAGCGGTCAGCGAACACCTCCGCGAGCGTGGGCTGCAGTTCACAACCCTGAACGACCCTGAAGGCCAGCTTGCCCGACAATGGGGCGTCACGGCCGTACCGGCCGCCTTTGTAATCCTGCCGAACGGCGCGATCTTCAGCAAAACCCGGGGCTACAGCACACGTCTCGGTCTACGTGCGCGGCTGTGGTGGGCACAGCTGCAAAACACATCTGCAACAAACGCGACAGAACGGCCCCCATCGAATTGACAACTGCGGCCGCGCACCTGAGCATGCGCGCCCTTGTTTCTACGAATGTTTCTCTCGATGTTTTCTGTGAAGTTGGACTATGCCTAGCCCCCAAGAACTGGCCAAAGAAACCGCGCGACGCCGCACCTTTGCCATCATCTCCCACCCCGACGCCGGTAAGACCACCATCACCGAGAAGCTGCTGCTGTTCGGGCAGGTGATCCAGCAGGCCGGCACAGTCAAAGGCCGCGGCTCCGATCGTCATGCCGTCTCGGACTGGATGGCGATGGAAAAAGAGCGTGGCATCTCCGTGACCACCTCGGTGATGCAGTTCCCGTACAAGGAACGCATGGTCAACTTACTCGACACCCCAGGCCACGAAGACTTCTCGGAAGACACCTACCGCACACTCACGGCCGTGGACTCGGCGTTGATGGTGATTGATGGCGCCAAGGGTGTGGAACCGCGCACCATCAAATTGATGGAAGTCTGCCGCTTACGCACCACCCCCATCCTCACCTTCATCAACAAACTCGACCGCGACACCCGCGATACCTTCGAGGTCTTAGATGAAATCGAATCCATCCTGAAGATTCGTTGTGCACCGATGAATTGGCCGATCGGCAGCGGCAAACGCTTCAAGGGCGTGTACGACCTCAAACACGACCACACGCTGTTATACGCGACCGGCCAAGGTCATCGCATCCAAGAAGAACGCTACATTCATGGCCTCGATAATCCTGAGCTCGATGCAGCGGTCGGTGAAGATCTTGCCGCTGAATTGCGCGAGCAGATTGAACTGGTACGCGGCGCCAGCGATGAATTTGATTTGGATGCCTATCGTGCCGGCAGACTCACACCGGTTTACTTCGGTACTGCACTTGGCAACTTTGGCGTGCGCGAGCTACTCGATGGCTTTGTCGAAATCGCACCACCACCGCAGCCGCGTGAAGCGGAAAACCGCATTGTGGAACCCAGCGAGACCGAGTTCAGTGGCTTCGTGTTCAAGATCCAGGCCAACATGGACCCCAATCATCGCGATCGCATCGCGTTCCTGCGTGTATGCGCCGGTCATTATGTACAAGGCATGAAAATGCGCCATGTCCGCATCAACCGCGATGTACAAATCAGCAATGCAGTGACCTTCCGTGCCGGCGAACGCGAGCGTGCCGACGAAGCCTGGCCGGGTGACATCATCGGTCTGCATAACCACGGCACCATCCAGATCGGCGACACCTTCAGTGCGGGTGAGCTACTCAAATTCAGTGGCATTCCCAACTTTGCACCGGAAATGTTCCGTCGTGTCATCCTGCGCGACCCACTCAAGGGCAAGCAGCTCCAGAAGGGCCTGCAACAGCTGTCTGAAGAAGGTGCGACCCAGGTGTTCTTGCCGGTTGAAGGGGGCCTGCCTGTATTGGGTGCGGTCGGTGTCCTCCAGTTCGACGTGGTCGCGCATCGCCTCAAGGACGAGTACAAGGTCGAAGCCAGCTACGAAGCAGTACAGGTCTACACTGCACGCTGGGTGACCAGCGACCACACGAAGAAGCTGCAAGAGTTTGAAGACAAGAACGCGATGAATCTGTCGCGCGATGCCGCAGGCGCCCTGACCTACCTCGCGCCAACCCGGGCCAATCTGCAGCTCACCGAAGAGCGCTGGCCAGAACTGACCTTCCACGCCACCCGCGAGCACTAGCCACCTCAACTCCACTCCGGCGGAGCCTTCTTTTTCGGGGGCGCTATGCGCCGTCCTTGGCTCGCTCGACGATCGACTCCCCTGTCGATCGACGCCCCAAAAAAAACGCGCGCCCGCTGTGACGCATCACGAGTCCATCAGCACGTACTAATACGCTATAGAATATAATTATTCGACAATTTTCTTGATTGCCTGCAAAATGCGCAGCATCGGTTCACAAGGCAGGGAACGAAAACGGAGAAATCCAGATCACAACCTACCCGAACCAAACGCTTCAATAGATTATTTTAAAAGGATTTTCACCATGAAAAAGATTGCAGCAATCGCACTCGTTCTGGCCTCTGGCTCTAGCTTCGCGTTCTTCGGCAACGACAGCGCGTTCAA
>CAZZIQ010000079.1:0-4869 GCA_964654355.1 uncultured Piscirickettsiaceae bacterium | reverse complement strand
GGCATAGGGGGTCTCTAGTAATGACCGGGGAACGGGCGCGGTCGCAGTAAGGGACGATTGCGGGGTTCGGGCAGATGTTCATCTGCCACAGGGGGTAACGCACCACTAAATCGTTGTTCCAAAAGTTCTAACGCGGTCTCCTTGTCGGGGAAGAACTTGTCAGTCCCCAAATCGGACACCAGACCACTACGCTCAAGATTACGCATGACTTGATGCTTGAGTCCACTGAAAAAGAGTGTCACACCGCCCTGCGCGAGGCGCGCCGAGACTTCATGCAGCTTTTCTTCACCCGAGGCATCAATTTCATTGATCCCGCTGCAAATCACCAAGATGGCTTTGGCATTGGGGAAACTCGACTTGGCTTCGAGAATGGCGTCCTCAAAATACGCCACATTGATAAATGTGAGCGAGCCATCGAAGCGCACGGGGACGAAGTGCTCACTCAGCGGCGTCAACTTGTGCGCGCGCATGCCACCGATTGTGCCATCCAACTTACGCGACACGATCTCGGCGCGCGGACGCATGGTCTGAATCAGGTAATGCAGCACGGTCAGCGCAATGCCGATGAGGATGCCACTGGCGATATCCGGCGCGAGTACCAGTGTGGCGATGAAGGTCATCAAGCCTACCAAGGCACCCACCCGATCGAACTTCCAGGCGTGCAAGAGCGGGCGTACACGAATCAGGCTGAATACCGCCATCATCACAATCACGGCGAGCACGGCTTGCGGCAAGTGATAGAGATACTCGGTAAAGAATAAAAGCACGAGCACCACGGCCAGGGCGCTGATGATCGCGAAAATACCGCTCTTCGCACCGCTGTTTGCAGCCACTGCTGAGCGGGAGAAGGATCCACTCACGGTATATGAACTGAAAAAGCTACCAGCAATATTGGCCAAGCCCTGACCAATCAGCTCGCGACTGGTATCGACACGCTCGCCGGTAACCGAAGCAATGGCTTTGGAAATGGAGGTGGCTTCCATGAAACCAATCAAGGCCATAACCAAGGCCGAGGGCAGCAACGCCAAAATGAATTCCGGGTGAATCTCAGGCACCGCCAAGGAAGGCAGACCTTCCGGAATGGTGCCGACCACGTTACCGCCACCACTTAATAAGACCCGTCCTTCTTCCACATCTTGGAAGCGCCAAGAGTACACATCGTCCCCTGCCTCCGCTTCCGAGGTATGCAGGACGATGGAGTCGGTGCTCATGTCGCTACTTTCATCCGCATACAGCGGCATTGAATAGAGCTTGAGATAGAGTGCATTTCTTGCTGACTTGTCCTGCTCGAGCGAGGTCTGCACCACTAAATTACGCGCCAACAACCGTGCCTGATCGTCAATGGCATTGCGCACTTCTGCTTCATTAATCTTTTGATTGTTGTCGGTCAGCTCCGTGGTGAAGCTTGCGATCCTGGCTTTTAAGGCTTCAAACTCCTGCACCTGCTCGAGATATGAAGCATCTGCAATCTGCGTCGGCGAGATGTCCGTCTTCTTCTCAAATCCAATGAGCGCACTTGCCAAGGTTCCCAGCAAAACAGCGATCAGGATTCCAGGCAATTTGGGGCGATAACGCTTGAGCACATCAATGAGGATCCACGCCGCGGCCGCGAACAACAGGGTCATCCAATGGAGCTGGGGAACCTGCAGCAGGACATGCATCAAGTCATTCAAATAAGAATCGGTGCGCGGAAACGGCACACCCAACACCTTATTCAATTGTGACAACCCAATGATTAACGCTGCGGCATTGGTAAAACCCACAATGACCGGACTCGAGAGCAAATTGACCAAGGCGCCGAGCTTAAATACACCCAGGAATAGGCGCAGGACCCCCACCATGAGCGCCAACATCACGGACAACATGATGAAGGCATCGCTGCCTTGCGCAGCAAGTGGGATGACGGCCGCGGCCGACATCAACGAGAGCATGGCCACAGGGCCGGTGTGTAGCTGGTTGGATGAACCCCACAGAGAGGCAATGATCACGGGAATGAACGAAGCATAAAGCCCATACACAACCGGCAAACCCGCAAGCTGGGCATACGCCATACTCTGCGGAATCAGAATCAACGCAACGGTGATGCCCGCCAATGCATCCGCACGCAACCCCCCTGCACTGAGTGGAAACCAGCGCAGGAAAGGCAGAAAGTTGTGCAGCGCACGCGGACTCATTCTCAGAATCCGCTCTCAAACTTTTCCGGATACAACACGGACACATCCGAAACATAAACCGTGAGGTGATAGCCACGACGAATCATGCCATCGAGGTCATCCAACAGGCCTTCCAGTTTCTCTTCAGACATGATGATGTGCATCTTGATGTTGGTGTCGACCGAAAGCATGCCGCTTTGCTCGCCACTCGAACCTGCACCCCGCGCGCGCACAATCGTATAGCCGCTCGCACCACGCCGACGCACGACCCGCACCAACGTATCTTCAAGATGATCGCTGGTAATGATGTTGACTAATTTCTCGGGAAACAGGCGATGCATGATGTACTCCTATGCCATCAACTGCTGCACCAGGGCGTGATACAGCGGAATACCGATCACAACGTTGAAGGGAAATGTGATGCCCAGTGCCAGCGTCAAGTAAAACGATGGGTTTGATTCCGGCACGGCTAAGCGCATCGCTGGCGGTACGGCGATATAGGAAGCGCTCGCAGCGAGCACTGCCACCAAGGTTGCGCCACCCTCAGACAATCCCAATGCCCACACGCCCACAGCAACACCGATCAAACCACCAACCAGCGGCATCACAATGCCGAAGCCAACCAGAATTGGTCCAACCTTTTTGAATTCCTTGATGCGTCGACCTGCTTCCATACCCATCTCGAACAGGAACATGCAGAGGAAGCCCATGAAGATGTCATCGATGAAGGGGAACAGCTTTTCCATCGAACCCGGCGCAGACACTGCACCAATCAGCATCGAACCAATCAACAGCACAACGCTGCCGTTGGTGAAGGCTTCGTGCAACAGTGACTTCAAGGATGAAGAAGAATCTTCGCCTGGCAGATTGAGCGAGACCCCCGCAGCGCCCCCACTCTGTTGGGCCGCGATACGCTGACGCGACCATGAGGCCAGCAAAAGCCCGACGATGATGGCGGGAGACTCCATCACCGCAAGCATGATGACAGGGTAACTCTCATAAGAAATGCTGAGGTTATCGAGATACGCAATGGCGGTGAGGAACGTACCCGCACTGACGGAGCCATAATGTGCTGCAATCGCAGCGGCATTCATACGATCCACTCGGCCTGTTGCGACCAGCATCAGATAACCAAGCACGGGTAAGGTAAAGCCCAAGACCAATGCCCAGATGATTGCGATGAAGGCTAACCCAAGATCCGCCTTGCCCAGCTCATAGCCACCATGAAGGCCAATGGCCATCAACAAGTAAATCGACAAGATCTTGGAGAGATCTTGTGGGAAACGCAGGTCCGACTTAATGACGCGCGCAACAAACCCGAGCGCAAAGAACAGCACGGCGGGAATTAAAAGATTGCTGAGCACGGACATGATTTATTCCGGTAGGGATGGTCTGGCTTTAATCCGGCCAAACGCGGCGACGCTGGAACGACGCTGTGGACTCGACCGTAGGCTCTACCGGCTTAGCCGCCACCTGCGCTGCCGGCTTTGCGGGCGTTGCAGCGGGTGGTTTTTTAGTCGCAGACCTCGGCGGGGTTGCCGAAACTGCTGAGACTGCCGGCGCTTTGTCTGTCGCGGAGGTCGCTGTTTTGGTTTTGCGGATGGATTGCACCAACTTGTCCGCAGTTTTATCGGTCGTACTCATGCCAATACCTCTTGTATGAGTTGCTGTAATTCGTCGGCGGCGGCCTGTGCGCGCTTGCCCATCTCAAAAACGCTCTTCCCTTCTAATACGCAGCTGCGATAAATCGCGCGGCGATGAATTGCAGTTTGTGCGGCCGGCATCCCAAGCTCATCAATCCCTTGACGCACCAGCTTGGAAAGCTTGGTGCGCGGCTCGAGTTGGTTGACCACAATCAGAGCGCGGAGCTTTGGATTGACCTTGCGTGCCTGCTCAATGGAGTGATCCATGTGCACAGTCGCCCATAGATCCAGTGGTGAAGGCTGCACCGGAATCAACGCAACATCCGCAGCGCACAGAGCCTCATGGGTCTGCATCGCGTTGACCGAGGGCGGGCAGTCAATCAAGACATGTTCATGTCGCTGACCCACCTGCTCGAGTTGCTGACGAAGATCCCAGGCGGTATCGATCACTTGTGGTGCTTGTTCGTTTTCACAAATCAAGCGCCATTGCAGGGATGATCCTTGCGGATCGGAATCGCAAATGAGTGTGCTGCCGGTTTTTGCAAGTGCGGATGCGAGATTGACGGCCAGTGTTGTTTTGCCCGCACCCCCCTTGTTTCCAACCAGTGCGATTGTGGCCATGCTGCACTCCTAGTTGGGGGTTGCGTGCTGAAGTGCGTCTAACTCCTTCGCAAAACGGCGCTGCAAATCCGAGAGCGATTCTTCGCCCTCGTCCGCATGAATCGTGACATTGACATAGTCTTTGCCAAAACCGAGATCGGGATACAAACCTTCCTTCTCAGAGAGGTCTGCTGCACGATCGAGGAAATCGCGTAACGTGCCATAGTCCGGAAACTGGTAACGCCGCTCCAGTCGAGCCGGTCGATTCCGTTCTGTCCATTGCTGCTCACTCATGAATCGCTCCTAGAACGTTGCGCCATGTGTGGGTCGCGTGACATCTTGACCCTGAACTTGTGCATGCCATTGCGCTAACTCAGCACCATGGCTCTGCTCTTCCGCTAACAAGGTTTCAAAAAATACGCGGTTGTCGCTGTCTGCTTGAGCGCGACAAAACGCAGCTGCATCGCTGTATA
>CAZZIQ010000078.1:0-4941 GCA_964654355.1 uncultured Piscirickettsiaceae bacterium | reverse complement strand
GCCGGTTTTTCAACGAGGAGTGACTGATGTCCAAGAAAGTTCTGGATCTGATCAAGAGCAGCGAAGCCAAGTTTGTTGACCTGCGCTTCACGGATACCAAAGGCAAAGAGCAGCACGTGACCATCCCGTCGCGTGACGTTAACGCGGGCTTCTTTAAAGAAGGCAAGATGTTTGATGGTTCCTCCATCGCGGGTTGGAAGGGCATTAACGAATCCGACATGATCTTGATGCCGGATTCAGACTCCGCTGTGGTTGACCCGTTCTACGAAGAAGCAACCGTCAATATCCGTTGCGATATTGTTGAGCCGAGCACGATGCAGGGCTACGAGCGTGATCCGCGTTCGGTCGCGCGCCGCGCGGAAGCTTATTTGAAGTCCACCGGCATTGCGGATACCGCGTACTTTGGTCCGGAACCTGAATTCTTCATCTTCGACGACGTGCGTTGGGGCGCTGACATGAGCGGCTCGTTCGTGAAGGTCGATTCTGAAGAAGCGGCTTGGAACACCGAGCGCGTTTATGAAGGTGGCAATATGGGTCACCGTCCGGGCGTGAAGGGCGGGTACTTCCCGGTTCCGCCAGTGGATTCCTCACAGGACATCCGTACCGCGATGTCGCTGGTACTCGAAGAAATGGGCCTGAAGGTGGAAGCGCATCACCACGAAGTGGCGACCGCAAACCAGAATGAAATCGCGACCGAGTTCAACACCCTGGTGAAGAAGGCGGACGAGATTCAGATCCTGAAGTATGTCATTCACAACGTCGCACATGCATATGGCAAGACCGTAACCTTCATGCCGAAGCCTCTGGTCGGTGACAACGGTACCGGCATGCACGTGCACCAGTCCTTGGCCAAGGGTGGCAAGAACCTGTTCACCGGTAATAAGTACGGCGGTCTGTCGGACATGGCGCTGTTCTACATTGGCGGCATCATTAAGCACGCACGTGCGTTGAATGCGTTCACCAACGCCTCCACCAACTCCTACAAGCGTTTGGTGCCGGGCTTCGAAGCGCCGGTGATGCTCGCCTACTCTGCGCGCAACCGTTCTGCATCGATTCGTATCCCATACGTCGCCAACCCGAAGGCGCGTCGTATCGAAGTGCGCTTCCCAGATCCGTCTGCGAATCCGTATCTCGCATTCGCTGCGATGATGATGGCAGGCCTCGACGGCATTCAGAACAAGATCCATCCGGGCGAAGCTATGGATAAGGACTTGTATGAGCTGCCGCCGGAAGAAGCCAAGGAAATCCCGACGGTATGTCACTCGTTGGATCAGGCGCTCGACTATCTGGCCAACGACATGGAGTTTTTGACCCGTGGTGGTGTGTTCACCGAAGACATGATCGGTGCCTACATCGACCTTAAGATGGATGAAGTCACGCGTCTGCGCATGACCACCCATCCGGTTGAGTACGACATGTACTACAGCGTGTAAACGCTTTGTTTGGGGCGTTAGCCCCGGCAACAAGAAACCCGCTTCGGCGGGTTTTTTGTTGGGCGTGTGGTTCATCGCCGGCTGCGGTAGATTGGTCAGCATGCGTGCGCTATTACGTTTGTCCGAGTCGATTGCGGCCACCCTTTTGTTCTGCGCTTCAATGGTGCAGGCGCAGGGCGTGTGGCGCGGAATCGATGCCGAAGGCGTCCCGGTCTACAGCGATCGTGCGCTGCCGGATGCGCGCGCGTTGCCCGCACCACCGACCCCTCCCAACTTCTCTAGTGTGTCGCGTTATCGATCGGCCGAGCCACCACCCTCGCCCACCAAAGCGCTCGAGTCGACGTTGCCGCACATTGCGGCACTTGGCGAAGAAGGCGGCAGCCAGGTCCAAATCAAGAATCCGCAAGATCAGCTCACGATCCGCAACAATCGCGGTGAAATTGCGGTAGATCTTGAACTTTCAGACCAAATTGCCGAGCAAATTTTACGCTTGCAGCTGTGGTTGGACGGGCGCCTCGCGATGGAAGCTGCGCCGGATCAGCGCAGTTTTTTGTTGCGAGACGTGCCGCGCGGTACTCATCAGCTGGAGCTGCGCGCACTTCATACCGACGGGACTTGGCGGCGTTCTGACGCCCACACCGTGTTCTTGCATCGTGCAAGCCGCTTGCATTGATTTCTAGGTGCACCACATTGGTGCAATAATCCGTTCCTGCAGGGCGTGCCAGCCGCTAAGCGGTGTGCCGCTTCTGGGCGTTAAGTTGCGGTTTTGCTGCGATTTTCTTGATTTGCACAGGCAAGCTCGGACAGCGCAGGCGTTCTAGTAAAGAGTGGCCCGGATCTTGCTTCTATTTTTAGAACACCGCCGCCGATGGCGTTGAGCGGACCAGGATGGATGAAATGAACAATAACGATGAACGCGATGGGTAGTAACGTCTCATGAAGTGGCGAGACAGCTCTAGCAAAAACCTCGATCGGCAGACGCTCGATAGTTTGACGACGGCGGTGCTCGTCTGTGATGCCAATGGTGATCTCGCTCTGATCAACCCGGCCGCTGAAATGTTGTTTGGCATCAGTGCGCGCAAAGCGGTTGGACAGGCCTTGGAACGCTTGCTTGATCTCAACCCCGAGATCTTGCGGCAATGTCGCTTGACCCGAGAAACCGCCCACCCAGTGACCGAGCGTGAGGTGACCTTGCGACGTGCGGATGGTAGTGAAGCGACGATTGACCTCACGGTGTCCACTCTGTCGACCGCAAAAGATCGTTTTCAAATTCTGGTCGAATTGCAGCAAGTCGATCGCTTGTTGCGCATCGCGCGCGAAGAGAGCTTGTTGTCGCAAAACACGGCGACCCGTGCCTTGCTGCGCGGGATGGCGCATGAAATCAAAAATCCGCTGGGTGGCTTACGCGGCGCCGCACAATTGTTGGAAGCCGATCTTCCCAACGAAGACCTCAAGGAATACACCCGCATCATCATTGGTGAGGCGGATCGTTTGCAGTCGTTGCTTGATCGTATGCTTGGCCCACGCGACTTGCCGCAAAAGCGCATGGTCAATATTCATGAGGTCATGGAGCGTGTGCGCACGTTGGTGTTGGCGGAAACCGGTGAAGCGACGCTGCGGATTGAGCGCGACTATGACCCCAGTATTCCTGAAATCCATGCCGACTTTGATCAGCTGGTGCAAGCCACGCTCAACATCGTGCGTAATGCCGTGCAGGCGATGGATGGCGAAGGCCGCATGCGCTTACGTACACGCATCTTGAGTCAGTTCACCATTGGTCATCGTCGATATCGTCAGGTTGCCAGTGTCGAAATCGAAGACGATGGCCCCGGCATCCCAGAAGACCTTCGCGAAAAAATCTTTTTACCCATGATCACCACACGCGCAGAGGGAACGGGCCTTGGGCTGTCTATTGCGCAATCGATCGTGGGTCGTCACGGCGGCTTGATTGAATGCAGCAGCCGCCCCGGTCGCACCATCTTCACACTCACCATTCCAATGGAGGAAACCTCATGATGGCCAACGCACCGATTTGGGTGGTGGATGATGATCGTTCCATACGCTGGGTTTTAGAACGTGCTTTGTCGCGCGCGGATCTTGCCGTGCAAACCTTTGACAATGCCAGCGCGGCCTTGGATGCATTACAAGAAAGCCAGCCGCGCGTGCTCCTGACCGACATCCGGATGCCGGGCCTTGATGGTTTATCGCTGCTTGCTAACGTGCATGACACCCATCCGGGCTTGCCCGTGATCGTGATGACCGCCCACTCCGACATGGACAGTGCCGTGGCCGCTTATGAAGGCGGTGCTTTTGAATACTTACCGAAGCCCTTTGATGTCGATGAAGCGATTGGCTTGGTGCAGCGTGCGTTAGCGCAAGAGGCAAGTGAGTCGGATAAGCGCCAGAGTGAAAACGGTTTCGTTGGCAGTGGCGGCCTTATTGGTGAATCGCCTGCGATGCAGGAGGTGTTCCGCGCGATTGGGCGCTTGGCGCAATCCAGTATCACGGTGTTGATCAACGGCGCATCGGGTACCGGTAAAGAATTAGTGGCGCGTGCCTTGCATCAACATAGCCCGCGCAAGAAGAAGCCGTTCATTGCGTTGAATATGGCGGCGATCCCCAAAGACTTGATGGATTCAGAATTATTTGGGCATGCGCGTGGTTCGTTTACAGGTGCCAATGCAGATCGTTCGGGTCGCTTCAAACAAGCCGATGGTGGCACGCTGTTCTTGGATGAAATTGGCGACATGCCGATGGAAACGCAGACGCGCTTGTTGCGTGTTCTAGCCGAAGGCGAGTTCTATCCCGTGGGCGCACAAGCCTCGGTCAAGGTTGATGTACGCATCATTGCCGCGACTCATCAAAACTTAGAGCACTTGGTTGAACAAGGCCAATTCCGTGAAGACTTGTTCCATCGTTTGAATGTGATCCGTGTGCACATTCCGGAGCTGCGCGAACGCCGTGAAGACATTCCGTTATTGGCACAACATTTCTTGCGACGTGCCGCCGAAGAGCTTGGTGCGGAGCGTCGTGTGCTCTTGCCGGATGCCGAGAAGTTTTTGTCGACCTTGGATTGGCCAGGCAATGTGCGCCAACTTGAAAATGCCTGTCGTTGGCTCACGGTGATGGCGCCCTCGCGTGAAGTGCGGGTGGACGATCTGCCGCTAGAGTTCCGTCGCGCGACCAATGAGCTTTCGGGTGAGGACTGGGAGCGCCCATTGCGTCGTTGGGTGGAGTTGCATCTACAGCGTGGTGAAGATGATTTGCTACAAGACCTCACCCCGCGTTTTGAAAAGCTGTTGATCACCACGGCACTCCGTCACACCGGCGGGCGTAAGCAAGATGCCGCCAAGCGTTTGGGTTGGGGCCGTAACACGCTGACCCGCAAAATCCAGGACTTGAAGCTCGACGATGCGGATCTGTAGGCGGCGATCTCGAATCAGGTAAGCTGCACAGATGCAGCGCTTTATTGGCTTGATGTCGGGAACCAGTTTGGATGCGATCGATG
>CAZZIQ010000077.1:0-4956 GCA_964654355.1 uncultured Piscirickettsiaceae bacterium | reverse complement strand
CAGCACGGCGCGCTGCCGCCACGCGCGAGGCTGAAGCCGAACGGTGATGACCATCGGCAATGTACAGCGCATTCATGGCATCGAAGGCAGCAGTGAGGGTTTCAATCTGGCCTGCATCAGTAATCACCCAAACCGTATGCTGCACACCATCATCCGCAGTCACGTCATATTCCGGTGCGCCCTGCGCAACCTGCGCCAAGAGCGCATCAACAGCGGAATCCGCACGGTAGGTCAGCAACACTGGGCCCGTTTCCGCTGACAACGCGGTAATCTGACGGACACGATCGTCTTCCTTGTCGGGACGCGTGAACTCGTGCTTGCGCACGCGGTTGATGTCATAAGCAGCCACGGAAGCGGAAAACACAATGCCCAATTGCTCATGTCCCTTCCAGCGCAGACGGTAGGCGTAATAGCACGGCGCTTCATCGCGCATCAACACGCCAGCATCGACCATGCGCTTAAGGTTCTCAGCCCCCTTGGCATACACCTCCGGCGCATACGGATCGGTACCCTCCGGCAAATCAATTTCTGGCTTGGAAATATGCAGGAAGGACCATTCACGGCCCTCTACGCGGGCACGCGCTTCAACAGTATTCAGCACGTCATACGGCGGTGCCACCACATCCTCTGCGCGCCCTAATGACGGACGCAACCCACGAAACGGACGAACCAACAAGGACATCAACCTACTCCCACTCAATAAAAAAATTAACCATTCGCACGCAGCGCACGAATACGCTCGTCCAACGGTGGGTGACTTGAAAAAAGCTTGCCAAATTTTCCGAGGCCACCACGAATTCCAAAAGCTGCCAACTGATCTGGCATCGGCGGCTGGCCACTGGCCTGTTTGAGGCGTTCTAGCGCTGCGATCATCGCCGCATGACTAGTGAGGTTGGCGCCACCCGCATCGGCACGAAACTCGCGGTGGCGAGAAAACGCCATCACGATCATGCTCGCCAAAATAGCCAGCACAATCTCGGCAACGATCGTAGTGATCCAAAATGCTGGGCCATGGCCGCGCTCATTCTTGAACACAACGCGATCGACGAAATGACCGAGCACGCGCGACAACAACACCACGAAGGTATTGATTACCCCCTGAATCAGGGTCAAGGTCACCATATCGCCATTCGCAACATGGGCCACTTCATGTCCAAGCACGGCTTCCGCCTCTTCCCGACGCATACCCTGTAATAAGCCTGAGCTCACCGCGACCAGGGCTTTATTACGATTAGCACCGGTCGCAAACGCATTCAACACAGGCTGATCAAAGATCCCCACCTCAGGCATACCAATACCCGAAGCCTTGGCCTGGCGCGCGACAGTGTCGACCAACCACCGCTCTTGCTCGCTGCGCGGCTGGTCAATGACACGCACACCCATCATGCGCTTGGCCATCCACTTCGACATGGCCAAGGAAATGAACGCACCACCGAAACCAATCACTGCCGAAAAAATTAAGAGCGCCTGGATATCCAAGCCCGCACCTGATTCATCCAAAATGCGTTCAACGCCCAACAAGCGCAGTGAAATACTCAGAACAACCAGAATCGCAAGGTTCGTCAGTAAGAACAGCGCAATACGTTGCATAGATAAATCTCCGCTTATCCTGCGAGTTTCTTTTTCAACAATTCGTTCAATTGTGCCGGGTTGGCCTGGCCCTTCGAAGCCTTCATCGCTTGCCCCACAAAAAAGCCCATCAGCTTGTCCTTGCCCGCACGGAACTGCTCAACCTGCTGCGGATTGGCCGCCATAATGGCATCAATGATCTGTTCCAAGGCGCCACTATCACTGATCTGCTTCAGACCCTTGGACTCAATAATGGCATCCACCGTTTCACCATCACGATTCCACAAATGTTCGAACACCTTTTTCGCCAAAGTGCCGGACAGGGTGTTGTCGCTAATGCGCGCAACAAGCTGTGCCAACTGCTGTGCTGAAACGGGAGACTGGGTAATCTCCAATGCATCCTTATTTAAGAATGCAGCCAGGTCTCCCATCACCCAATTTGCAGAGAGCTTGGCATCCACACCTTCAGCCAACATCACCTCATAGTAATCGGCTAACTCACGTGACGAGGTCAACACTCCGGCGTCGTAACGCGACAACCCCAGATGCAACACAAAGCGCTCGCGTTTTTCATCCGGCAACTCGGGCAACTGTTCTCGCACTTGCGCTTTCAGTTCCGCGTCAACGATTAGGGGCAACAGATCTGGGTCAGGGAAGTAACGGTAATCATTGGCTTCTTCCTTGCCACGCATGGAGCGAGTCTCACCCTTCACCGTGTCGTACAAACGCGTTTCCTGAATCACCTTACCGCCCGATTCAAGGATGTCCGCCTGACGCTCAACCTCATAAGCAATCGCCTTATCCATAAAGCGGAATGAATTGAGGTTCTTGATTTCCGCACGGGTCCCGAATTTGTCTTGTCCTTTCGGGCGCAAGGAGACATTGACATCCATTCGGAAGGAGCCTTCCTGCATGTTGCCATCACAAATCTCGAGGTAACGCACCAAGGAATGAATCTTCTTGGCATAGGCAATGGCCTCAGCCGCCGAACGAAGGTCCGGCTCTGAAACGATTTCCAGCAACGGCGTTCCTGCACGGTTTAAATCAATGCCAGATGCACCCTGAAAATCTTCGTGCAGCGACTTGCCTGCATCCTCTTCCAAGTGCGCACGCGTCACACCAATGCGTTTGGTTTCACCATCCTCCAAGTCAATCTCGACATGGCCCTTGCCCACCACCGGCAATTCAAACTGACTGATCTGATAGCCCTTGGGCAGATCAGGGTAGAAGTAATTCTTACGTGCGAACACCGACTTCTCGCCAATTTCTGCCTCAATCGCCAAACCGAACATGACAGCCATACGTACTGCATCTTGGTTGAGAACTGGCAACACGCCCGGCATCCCCAAATCAATGGCGCATGCCTGGGTATTCGGTTCTGCGCCGAACGCCGTGGAAGCGGCAGAAAAGATTTTGGATTTGGTGGCGAGCTGCGCGTGAATCTCGAGACCAATGACTGTTTCCCATTCCATCTCGCAACTCCTTACGCGTATGCCGCCGGAATCCGGCGATGCCAATCCGTGGCCTGCTGGTAGCGGTGCGCGACATTCAGCAAACGCGATTCATCAAACAGATTACCGATCAACTGTAGACCTACTGGCATGCCCGCACTCTCGCCACAAGGAATCGACATTCCAGGGAGACCAGCCAAATTCACTGCGATAGTGTAGATATCCGATAAATACATGGTCACCGGATCATCGGATTTTTCACCAATACCAAAGGCTGTGGTCGGCGCGGTCGGGCCTGCAATTACATCCACCTCAGCGAAAGCCTTAGCAAAATCTTCGGCAATCAAACGGCGAGTCTTGAGCGCCTTTAGGTAATAAGCATCGTAGTAACCAGCAGACAACACATAGGTGCCGACCAAAATACGGCGCTTCACTTCGCTACCAAAGCCTTCAGCACGCGAACGCTTATAGAGATCAGTCAGATCGTGCGGCGCATCACAACGGTGCCCATAGCGCACACCATCGAAGCGAGACAAATTGGAGGATGCTTCCGCAGGCGCCAAAACGTAATAGGTCGGCACCGCGAGATCCGCATTGGGCAAATCAATCTCGACTAATTTCGCACCTTGTTTCTCCAGCTCCGCCAAGGCCATGCGCACCTGCGTTGCCACGCCATCGTCGAGCCCAGCGCCAAACCAGCTCTTCGGAATCCCGACACGCAAGCCATTCAAATCATTATTCAGCTCGGCGGTGTAATCCGGAACGTCGCGCTGCACGCTCGTTGAATCGCGCTCATCAAACCCAGCCATCGCATTTAACATCAATGCCGCATCTTCTGCGGTTTGTGTCATCGGGCCGGCTTGGTCCAAACTCGAGGCAAAAGCGATCATGCCCCAGCGCGAGATGCGCCCGTAGGTCGGCTTTAAGCCAGTAATGCCGCACAGCGCTGCGGGCTGACGAATCGAGCCCCCGGTATCGGTACCAGTCGCAGCTGGCGCCAAACGCGCCGCCACCGCCGCTGCCGAACCGCCTGAGGATCCACCCGGCACCTTGGTCAAATCCCAAGGATTCGCAACCGCACCGTAAAACGAGGTCTCGTTAGACGAGCCCATCGCAAATTCATCCATGTTGGTTTTGCCCAGCATAACCATGCCCGCAGCAGCCAAGCGATCAACAACGTGAGCGTTGTAGGGTGCGACAAAGGTATCCAGCATCTTGGAGCCGCAGGCGGTACGCACGCCTTGGGTACAAAAAATGTCTTTGTGCGCAAGTGGTATGCCGGTCAATGGGCCAGCCTTCCCAGCAGCACGCACGGAATCTGCAGCCTGCGCTGCAGTCAGTGCTGATTCCGCAGTCACAGAAACAAAGCTATTGATTTTGGCATCTTCCGCTGCAATACGGTCGAGGAAATGCTGAGTCAGCTCAACACTAGAGGTCGTGCCGGCTGCCAGTTTTGCGGAGAGTTCGCGCAGGGTGAGATCGTGCATGCCTTACTCCACCACGCGCGGAACCAAATAGAGTCCCGCTTCCACTTCAGGCGCGATCGCCTGGAACGCAGCACGCTGGTTCGATTCACGCACCTCATCGACACGTAAACGCTGCACCATGTCGAGCGGGTGCGACAAAGGTTCGACCCCTTCCGTCTGCGCTGCATTGAGCTGATCAACCAGACCAAGAATGCCGTTGAGGTCTTTGACCAAGGCCTCTGCAGCCTGATCTTCTACCGCGATCCGCGCAAGATGTGCGACGGTATCGACTTCGTTACGTCCGATACTCATAAAAATCCAAAATTCCTGATACAGGGATATCTGCCCATGACGCCACGGCGGACGGTCATTGCGGCTGGAACGATCGATGAAAACCGAATCGAGCCACGACCTGAGCCAGCGGCCAGAGCGCAGTAAATTAGCACGAATTCGACTTGCCCGAAACGCGC
>CAZZIQ010000076.1:0-4962 GCA_964654355.1 uncultured Piscirickettsiaceae bacterium | reverse complement strand
TCCCAGCGGCACCGGCCGATCCGGGCGCGGATGCGGAGGCGGATGAGCATGCCTCGATTCTGCTGATCAGCGATCTGCTGACCCAGCTTGAAAGTTATCTCCCTCCTGATGATGTTGCGCTGATCTATGGCGCCTATCTGTTTGGCGCTGAAGCGCATGAAGGGCAGTTCCGCAAAACCGGCGAGCCCTATATCTATCACCCGATTCATGTTGCTAGCATTCTGGCCAACTTGCATGTCGATGCCGCAACGCTAACCGCTGCGATCCTGCACGATGTGATTGAAGATACCGATTTCAGTCGCGCACAGATCAGTGAAAAGTTTGGCGAAGAAATCGCTGTGCTGGTGGATGGCGTTAGTAAGCTGACCCGCATCCAATTCGACACGCCCGAGCACGCACAAGCAGAAAACTTCCGCAAGATGCTGATGGCAATGACGCAAGACATCCGCGTCATGCTGATCAAACTGGCCGATCGTTTACATAACATGCGCACGCTCGACGGCATGCGTAGTGAAAAGCGCCGCCGTATCGCCCGCGAAACGCTCGACATCTATGTGCCAATTGCTAATCGACTCGGCATCAATCGCTTCCGTATCGAATTGGAAGACCTCGGCTTTCGCCACTTGTACCCAAACCGCTATCGCATCTTGAGCGAGGCCGTGCGCCGCCGCAGGGGTAATCGCAAAGAGATTCTGCTCACTATTGAAACGGCAATTCGGCGGCGTCTGGAACAAGAAGGCGTTACTGCAGATATCGCTGGGCGCGAAAAACATCTGTACAGCTTATTCCGCAAGATGCGTGAAAAGCATTTATCGTTTGATGAAGTCCTCGACCTCTATGCCTTCCGCATCATTGTGAGCAATGTTGATGCGTGTTACCGCACGCTCGGGATCGTGCACAATTTGTATAAACCCATCCCCGGCAAGTTCAAAGACTACATCGCGATTCCCAAAGCCAACGGCTATCAGTCATTGCATACGATCTTGTTTGGACCGCATGGCGTTCCGGTTGAAATTCAAGTGCGTACGCAAGACATGCACGATGTTGCTGAAAACGGCATTGCCGCACACTGGGAATATAAGGCGGGTGAAAGCGACAACCCGACCAACGCCGAACAGCGTGTGCGCAAGTGGATGCAACACTTGCTCGAGTTACAAAAAACTGCCGGCGACTCGATCGAGTTCCTCGATAACGTACGCGTTGATCTCTTCCCAGACGAGATCTATGTGTTCACCCCGCGCGGCAAGATTCTTGAACTCCCTCGCGGCGCAACCGTCATCGACTTTGCCTATGCTGTGCATACCGACCTCGGTAACACTTGTGTCGCAGCACGTGTGAATCGCCGGCCGGCACCCTTATCGAGCCGTCTGAGCAATGGACAAACCGTCGAAATCCTCACCGCACCACATGCGCACCCAAGCCCAACATGGCTTGGTTTTGTCGTCACTGGTAAAGCGCGCAGCAGCATTCGCAGCTTCCTCAAGAATCTACAAGACCAAGAAGCCTTGATCCTTGGTCAACGCCTACTGGATCGTGAACTGGATCGTGTCGGCCTGCGCAGCAATAAACTGCCAGCAACACCACTCAAGGAATTACTGGCCGAATTAAATTTGCATTCCTTGGATGAATTGCGCACCGAGATTGGTCTCGGTCAGCGTATGCCCGCCTTGATCGCGCGCCGCCTGCTCGACAACAGCCCCAGTCTCCCAGGACAGACACACACACCGGCGCCGCTAACCATTCGTGGCACTGAAGGCATGGTGGTGCAGTACGCGCGTTGCTGCCATCCCATTCCAGGCGATCCCGTGATTGGCCACCTGAACACCGGCCGGGGCATCGTTGTACATGTCCGCGACTGTAGTAATGTGCGCGAATCGCATGATCGTCCGGACAACTGGATTGATGTGGAGTGGGCAGAGAGCATTCAACGTGATTTTGCGGTTGAGCTGCGCGTCGATGTCGACAATGCGCGCGGCGTATTGGCAACCTGTGCTTCGGCGATCGCCACCGAAAACTCCAACATTGACAACGTCAATGTTTCCGAACGCGATGGTAATAACAGCACCATCACCTTCGTTTTGCGTGTGCAAGATCGCGATCATCTCGCCAAAGTAATGCGCGCCTTGCGTGCCTTATCCGCTGTCCAGAATATTCAACGTAGTTACAACAAACGAAATCCAACATGAGCAAGAACGCAATTCATACTGACGCAGCTCCGGCTGCCATTGGCACCTACTCACAGGCGATTCGCAGCGGCAATACGGTGTACCTCTCCGGACAAATCCCACTCGACCCGACCACCATGCAAATCGTCAGTAATGACATGGAAGCGCGCATCGTGCGCGTATTTGAAAATCTTAAAGCCGTATGTGAGGCCGCTGGTGGTTCGCTTGCCGATATCGTCAAGCTCAACATCTTCCTGACCGACCTCGGTCACTTCGCACTGGTGAATGAAGTCATGGCCCGCTATTTCCAACAGCCCTATCCAGCGCGCGCCGCGATTGGCGTCGCTTCGCTGCCACGCGATGCTGGCGTGGAAATGGACGGCGTGATGGTATTGTCGAATACCTGATTTTCTGTGACTGATGCCCTCACGACACTTCCGGGCGTCGGTCCGGCGCTTGCTCAGCGTCTGAATAAGCTTGGCATTCACACGCCAAGTGATCTGCTGTTTCATCTTCCCTTACGCTATCAAGACCGCTCGCGTATTCAGCCGATCGCTAGCTTACGTGCAGGCATGGAATGCCTCAGCCGTGGCGAAGTCACCAGCAACAACCTGCGCTACGGACGACGACGCTCACTTGTTGTTACGCTAGAAGATAAAAATCGCGTACTGACACTGCGCTTCTTTCATTTCAATGACAGCATGCAACGTGCGCTGAGCGTTGGTGTGCGTGCAGAGGTGTTCGGCGAAGTGCGTCTTGGAGCCCAGGGGCTGGAGATGGTTCATCCGGAATTTCGTGTGCACCCTGCCCACTTCGAAACGGGTGAAGGGCTCACACCGATCTATCCAGCAACAGAAGGCCTGCGCCAACTTACACTGCGCAAGCTTGCCGATGTGGTACTGGAGCGGCATCTCAATGATCTGGAAGATCTTTTGCCCAACGCACTACGCCAATCAATTCGGCTGCCTGCCCTACAAGATGCGATTCGTACCTTGCATCATCCGCCTGTCGAACTCGAAGCCGAAGGATTAAAAACTCAGCTCGAAACGGCACGGCGTCGCTTAGCTTTAGAAGAGCTGTTGGCACAACACCTGAGTCTGCGTAAAGAGCGCTTATCCCGCACCGCACATCAGGCCATGGCCATCGATACCAACGGAACCTTGTCACAGCCATGGCTCGCTGCCTTACCGTTTCAGCCAACTTCTGCACAACAACGTGTACGCGATGAGATTCTCTGTGACTTGCAGCGCGAGCAGCCGATGCAGCGGCTGCTACAAGGCGACGTTGGCTCAGGTAAGACTTGGGTCGCTGCGATCTCCGCACTGGCTGCGATCGAATCTGGTGCACAGGTCGCGCTGATGGCTCCGACTGAGTTATTAGCAGAACAACATCGTCGCAATTTCCAGCGCTGGTTCGAGCCACTCGGCGTTCAGGTTGCATGGCTTTCCGGTGCACTCGGAGCGAAAGCACGCCGTGAGACTTTAGAAGAAATTTCTTTAGGTCATGCTCAACTGATCATCGGAACACATGCATTGTTCCAAGAGCACGTGCAGTTTCAAAAACTTGGACTCGTGATCATCGATGAGCAGCACCGCTTCGGCGTGCATCAGCGTCTAGCGCTAAATGAAAAAGGGCGCGCGGAAGGTCATGCAGCCGAACATTGGCCGCACCAGCTGGTGATGACCGCGACGCCAATTCCACGCACGCTCGCAATGACCTTCTATGCTGATCTCGATGTGTCCGTATTGGATGAGCTGCCGCCTGGGCGCAGTCCGATTGAAACCGTCGCGATTCCACAAGACCGTCGGGATGAAATGATTGCGCGTGTGCACGCCGCCTGTCGTGAAGAGGGCCGACAAGCCTATTGGGTTTGCCCATTGATCGATACCTCCGAGGTGCTGGAAGCACAAGCCGCCACAGACACAGCAGATGATCTGCGCACTCGACTGCCTGACCTCCGCATCGGGCTGGTGCATGGCCGCATGAAATCCGCCGAGCGTGATCTTGTCATGCAGGAATTTGCTGCACATGAACTCGATCTCTTGGTGGCGACGACCGTGATTGAAGTCGGCGTTGATGTGCCCAAAGCGAGCTTGATGGTCTTAGACAATGCAGAGCGTCTCGGTCTGTCACAGCTGCATCAGCTCCGTGGGCGGGTCGGACGTGGCTCGGTCAAAAGTCATTGTGTTCTGCTCTATCGCAGTCCACTGGGGGACATTGCGCGCGAACGCCTGCAGGCCATGCGCGACACCCAAGATGGTTTTGTGATCGCACAAAAAGATCTTGAGCTGCGCGGCCCGGGTGAAGTCTTGGGGACGCGCCAATCGGGCACCGCGCAATACCGAATTGCCGACATCCTACGGGATCAAGACCTGATTCAACTGCTTGGCCCGATCGCGCAGCAGCTGGAACAGGACTCCCCCGAGCTTGCTGAGCGCCTGCGTCAGCGCTGGCAGGCCGGGCGACTCGACTACACCAAGGTCTGACGCTACTCTGCGCTGCCATGTCGTCCACTCATCGCTTCCACTGGCGTCCACTGCGTCAACTCGCACTGTGTGATGTACCTCGTACATTACAAAATTGGTTGCGTGACGAAGGCTCATTAACGCAACGGCTAAAACAATACTGCCGCGGCCCAGCCGCGTTTCGCGTGCTGCCAAAATTTACCGGCATGGGTCGTGTGCGTGCTGACGAGGCCGAAGTGCTGGGGCTTCTGCCCAATCAGTGGGTCTATCGTCGCAGTGTCGAGCTGCGCTGCGACAATCACCGCGTAGTATTCGCACGCACTGTAATTCCC
>CAZZIQ010000075.1:0-4976 GCA_964654355.1 uncultured Piscirickettsiaceae bacterium | reverse complement strand
AACTGATTTTTACTCAACAAATGCGCAGCGTTACGTCGTTCGTCGTATTCCAAGACTTCAGCCACATATTGCTGCTGATCACCCTCCGAATGCGCACGCATGTAGTTTTGATATTCCGCATCGTGATGACGCTGGAAGAAACCATCGGTATAACCGCGACTGGCCAAATTTTCCAACTCAGACAACAGCTGTGGATCAAACGCTTTCCCACCCACCGCATCATCGATCGCTTTGCGATAGGCCTGGACCACACGCGCAACGTAGTAGATGGATTTGGTACGGCCTTCAATCTTGAACGAATCCACACCGATTTCCATCAGCTTCTGGACGTGTTCAATCGCACGCAAATCTTTCGAATTCAGCACATAGCTGCCGTGCTCATCCTCTTCGATTTCCATCATCTCGCCAGGCCGCGAAATATCTTCAATCAAGATGCGCTGACTTTGTGGTACATCCGCCTCTTCGCTACGCACGGTCTGCACAGGCTGAGTGGGGTCAGGCATCAGATGGCCGACTTCGTTCTCAATCCCTTCCTGCACGTTGTATTCCCACCGGCAGGCATTGGTGCAGACGCCTTGATTGGCATCGCGATGATTAAAAAAGCCCGACAACAGACAGCGCCCGGAATAAGCGATGCACAACGCGCCATGCACGAACACTTCGAGCTCAATGTCAGGGCAGTGCTCACGAATCTCGGCGATTTCTTCAATCGACAGCTCACGCGACAAGATCACGCGCTTGATGCCAACATCTTGCCAAAAGCGCACAGCAGCCCAATTCACCGTGTTCGCTTGTACAGATAAGTGCAATTCAAGATCGGGCCAACGGCTACGCAACATCGCAATCACGCCGGGATCAGCAACAATCAATGCATCCGGATTCAGCTCAACCGCAGGCGTCAGATCATCAATCAACGTATGCAACTTGGCGTTGCGCGGAAAGATGTTGGCGGTAAGGAAGAAGCGCGCATTCGCGGCATGGGTTTGCGCAATACCGGCTTCAAGGTTGGCAAGGTTGAAATCATTGTTGCGCACGCGCAAGCCATAACGTGGCATGCCGGCATACACGGCATCTGCGCCATACGCCAAGGCGTAGCGCAGATGCTTCAGCGAACCAACGGGTGCGAGTAACTCAGGACGCGGATTCATCGACCGGCAGCCCGGCTTGCTTCCACTCTGGGAAGCCTTCGCGCAAACGCCGAACATCCACACCCGCATTACGCAGGGTTTCGACCGCTTCGTAGGCATACATGCAATACGGGCCGCGACAATACGCAACCACTTGCTTGCCGTCTTGCAATTCGTTGAGACGATCTTCCAACTGATCGAATGGAATGTTCAGCGCGCCATGAATATGGCCCGCGTCAAACTCTTCGTTCGGGCGCACATCCAACACTGTAACCAGACCATCGGCCACACGCTGCATCAACTCTTGCGCCTCAATGGGTTCAAGCTCGTCTTTTACGGTCAGATACGTAGCAACCAAACGTTCCACTTCAGCCAAGTGACGTTCAGCCAGCTCACGCAGCGACACAATCAGATCAACCACGCGGCCATCGGCCAAACGGTAGTACACGAACTGACCTTCCTTGCGCGCCGAAACCAGACCGGCATTGCGTAACAACTGCAGATGCTGCGAGGTGTTGGCGACGGTCAGGCCGGCTGTGCGCGCCAAGGCCTCGACCGTACGCTCTCCCTGCGCGAGCACTTCGAGCAACTCGATGCGGTGCGCGTTAGAGAACGCCTTGCCGATGCGGGCAAACTGTTCGTACAGTGACTTCTTAAAATCTTTAACTGGCATGTGGGATTCAATCCGGGAGGGACGCCGCCAGAGCGGGTCAAAACATCCGATAGACAACATCGACGCCACGCGTCACGATCTAGTCATTCAATAATACTGTGTAATAGTAATCGCTTGAACACTCAACAGCAACGCCCTGACCCAACCTCGAACGATGCGCATGCCCGCCTCGCCGCGCTCGAGCAGCCCCTGCGCCTAGACGAATGGCTCGCCGATCCGATACCGACAGCGGACGCCCAAAACCTACTGGATGCGCTCAATCAACAGCTCCACGGGCGCAGTCGCGCGCAGGAGATCGATCGGTTTGACCTCGGCCTCCGGGTCTTGCTGTGTCGACACAGCCTTGGACAGAACCTCGATCTTGACCTGGCAGCATTGGAAAAAATAACCGAGAACCCGACTCAATCGGCACTGTTCATGCTCATTCGTGGCCAGATCTCGGCAAGCCGTAAAGATGCCGCCGCGCCCAAACTGCTTCAGCTGGGTCTCAATGCGGCCCATCACTTATTAACCAATGCCGGCTACCGGCGCTGGCTGGTCTGGCTGGATGCGGTGCGTAAAATCCATCCACCCAGCGTACCGCTGACCACGCCCATCTCCATCGCGGCGCTTTGCACCGAAGCCGGCGTGATCGCACAACTGGAAGCAGCGACCGCCAAACCGATCCGTCCCGGGATCGATCGCTCTTCAGACCCCTATGACACGATCGGCTGATGCCGTTAGGCTTGCCGACTGACTTCACCCACAGCACAGGAATCACCGTGGCCTACTCATTCGGAAAAACCCTCAACCTGCCCATCGACGAAACCATCACCAAACTGCGTGAAGCACTCATGGCCAATCACCTCGGTGTCGTTTCTGAAGTGGATGTGGCTGCCATCTTCAAAGCGAAGATGGATCAAGACCATGCGCCCTACAAACTGCTCGGCATTTGTGCGCCGCCACTCGCGGCGAAAGTGTTGGCATCCGAAATGACGGCCGGCGCACTGCTGCCGTGCAATGCTGCGGTCTACGACCTCGGCAATGGCCAAACCCGGGTTGAGTTACTCGATCCGGATACGATCTCAAAACTCAGCGATAACGCGACGATGCATGAAGTGGCTGTGGAAGCTGGCAAGCGTCTGCATGCCGCATTGGATGCGCTCTAAGCACCCAAACCTGCGCGCATAAAAAAGGGCCTTACGGCCCTTTTTTGTTTTTGCTCTTGATCACTTAAACCGAGAACGATGAGCCACAACCGCAAGTAGTGGTCGCATTCGGGTTGTTGATCACAAAGCGCGCACCCTCGAGATCCTCTTTGTAATCAATGCTGCAGCCACTCATGTACTGCATCGAAAGCGGATCCACCAGCACGGTCACGCCGTCTTTCTCAACCGCGGTATCACCATCCTGCACCGCTTCATCAAAGGTGAAGCCGTACTGAAAGCCCGAGCAGCCGCCGCCCGACACATAGACGCGCAATTTGAGTTCGGGATTACCTTCTTCTTCGATCAGGTGCTTTACTTTGTTCGCTGCCGAATCACTAAAATCGATGAGTGCCATGTCGGTCATGACGCGCTCCTTATTCGTAATAATGCCGGGAGTATTCCTTTTCCGACAAAAATAATCAACTATTCCGCTTGGGGGGGCCTGAACCACTATGGCAGCACCGCAATCCCCTCTAATCCTGCGGTTTCCGCCAACCCAAAGCGCAGATTCATATTCTGCACCGCCTGGCCGGCCGCGCCTTTGACCAAGTTGTCGATCACTGCCAGCACCACCAAGGTTTCACCATCCGGCGCCTTGTGCAGCGCAATACGGCACACATTGGTCCCACGGACCGTGCGGGTTTCCGGGTGGCTACCCAGCGGCAACACATCCACAAACGGCTCATTGGCGTAACGCGCTTCAAACAGCTGCTGAATCGCAGACAGGTCCGTTGTGGGGTCTTTCAGCCGTGCATACAAGGTCGCATGAATGCCGCGAATCATCGGCAGCAAATGCGGCACGAAGGTCATGCCCACCTTCTCCTCCGCCATGCGCGCGAGCCCTTGCGAAATCTCCGGCCAATGACGATGCCCAGTAGCCGCATAGGCCTTAAAGCTTTCCGAACACTCCGCCAACAGCGTCGGCACCGAGGCCTTACGCCCCGCCCCCGAGACGCCCGACTTACAGTCGGCAATCAAACCCGTGCGCTCAATCAAATCGTTTTCAATCAACGGCAAGTAACCCAACTGCACCGCGGTTGGATAACAACCCGGGTTGGCAATCACGCGCGCCGATTTCACCGCTTCACGGTTCATTTCCGGCAAGCCGTACACCGCTTCAGCAAGCAAGTCTTCGCACGCATGTGGCATGCCGTACCACTGTTCCCAAACCTTCGGATCCGTTAGCCGGAAGTCCGCAGCAAGATCGATCAAGCACACGCCAGCATCGACCAACTCGCGCGCATGGGTCATGGCCACGCCATTCGGCGTTGCCGAGAACACCACATCACAAGCCGTGAGCGCCGCCGTGTCGGGTTCGGAAAACTTCAGATCCACATGTCCACGCAGATTCGGAAACATCTCGGCCACCGGCATGCCCGCTTCCGAGCGCGAGGTGATGACCGACAGTTCGACATTCGGGTGCTGCGCAAGCAGGCGTAGCAACTCGACGCCGGTGTAGCCCGTGCCACCAATAATCCCAACTTTGAGCTTCGTACTCATTCTTCATCCTTGCAAAACGCATCAGCCAACGAATCGGCGAATCAGGCGCGCATGCTATCAAATGCGCCTGCTTACGGCATAAAAAAAGCCCCGCAGGAAAACCCTGCGGGGCTTTCTTGGCAGAGCGCCGGGCTTACATCATGCCCATGCCGCCGCCGTGGTGGTCCATGCCACCCATGCCGCCCGCGCCGTGGTCATCGTCCTTCGGCAGATCCGCCACCATCGCTTCGGTGGTGATCATCAGACCGGAGACCGACGCCGCGTTCTGCAATGCAGAACGAGTGACCTTGGTCGGATCCAAGATGCCCATTTCGATCATATCGCCATAGGTATCGTTGGCTGCGTTATAACCATAGGAGCCTTCGCCCGCGATCACGTTATGCAGCACCACAGAGGCTTCACCGCCAGCATTGCTGACGATCTGACGCAACGGTTCTTCCATGGCGCGACGCGCCAAGGCAATACCGATGTCCTGATCGTGGTTGTCAC
>CAZZIQ010000074.1:0-4978 GCA_964654355.1 uncultured Piscirickettsiaceae bacterium | reverse complement strand
GTGGCAAACGAATGCCGCAGCATGTGCGGATGCACGTTGCGATCGAGGCCTTGCAGCTTAGCCATGCGGCGCAGTCGCTGCTGCACACTATCCGGAGACAGGGCCGTCCCTCGCTTGGAGACAAACACCGCAAACTCATCCGCATCCGCCAGTTCATTGCGACACGCCAGCCAGGCATCCAACGCCGCATGCGCATGCCGACCAATCGGCAACACCCGTTCTTTGCCGCCCTTGCCGCGCACACGCAACGAGCGCGCTGCCAAATCCAACATGCCCATCTTCAGACTGGTGAGCTCACTGAGTCGCAGACCAGAGGAATACATCAACTCAAACATGGCACGATCACGCAAAGCCAGTCGTTCATCGCCCGGATCGGCTGCACGCGCTTCCACCAGCTGCTGTGCTTGATCCACATCCAAGGCCTTGGGCAAGGTCTGCGCACGCTTCGGCACTGGAATGTCTGCCGCAGGATTGGCGCGGATGGCGCCTTCACGCTCGAGCCATGCGAAGAAGCTACGTGCTGCCGACAAACGGCGAGCAAGTGTGCGCGGGCTTTGTCCCTGCCGATGGCGTGTCGCAACATAACTGCGCAATTGGAACGATTGCAGATCTTTCAGACTGGCAACCGATTGCGAGTCTGCATAGGCACGTAAATCTTCTAAATCACGCGCATAGGCATCCAGCGTGTGCGCCGACAAACGGCGCTCATAACGCAAATGCTCGAGAAACTTGGTAGTAAGAGTGTTGGCTTGAGTCATCACAAGCCGAAGACATGGACGCTAATGCGCGTCCTCATTGGCAACCGAATCGAGCACATCCCCTGCGGCATCGTTCATGTCCGCATGCTTTGCGCATTGCAACATACACGGCCGCAACGACGTAGTAACCAAGGCACCAAGATGCGTAAGGAAGTGCACACCGACACCCGCACGATAACGATTGCGATCACGACTGCCGAGCGCAATCAAACCAAAATCACCAAAGTCACCCAGCGGAATCAGGGCAACCGACTGCACAGAAGCGGCTTGCTCGTTGAACAGCCATTGCATCTGCTGTGAATCGGGGATCCCGCAATGCGGCATGGATTCACGGAAGAAACGGCGGAAAGCCTCCAACTGCTCCACTTCCGGTGCAATGCGGACCGCGACGAATTCGACTTGGAAGTAACCGCGCAACGACTCATACACCAAATGCTCGATTTCTTCGCGATCTTCGGCGTCCATCAGCGACAAAGACAAACGATGCATGCCTTCGCTGAGCTTGTCGTTCTCACGGGCAAAACCGACCAAGTCCCGCAGCTGCTTCTCAAGCTCCTGATTGCGCATGCGCAAGGCCTGAACTTGACGCTCAATCAATGACACCGCCGCACCACTGGCATGCTGCAGTTCGACTGCCGTCAAAGCTTCCGGATGGTCTTGGAAGAAATCCGGATGCGCCATCAGCCATGCTGCAACAGCGGCCGAATCGAGATCGGCAGCGACCGGATGCGTTTGCAATGCCGACTCAGCCTGCTCAATCGGATCGGCTGTAGATGCGTTTGGGGTTTCGTTGGAGATCTTGGTCACAGGCGTATCCTACCCTCAAACACGGTTGTTGCGGGACCCGTCATCATCACCGGGTTGCCCTCTCCTGACCACGCCACCTGTAAATCACCGCCGGGCAGCTGAACGCGTACTGGGCTTTGCAGTGCGCCACGCGCGATTCCGACTGCAACGGCGGCACAGGCGCCGGTGCCACAGGCGAGCGTCTCACCGCTGCCACGCTCAAACACACGCAGCCGAATGGTTTGCTCATCCACAATCTGCATGAATCCTGCATTCACCCGCTTAGGAAACCGTGGATGACGCTCGAGTACAGGGCCCAAGGTCTCTACCGGAGCAGTGTCGACATCATCAACCACCAACACCACATGCGGATTGCCCATGGACACCGCACCCACCATCCAATGCTGGCCCGATGCTTCCAACTCGTAGTTGAGCTGCGGTCCTTCGGCAATCAACGGAATCACCTCAGGATCAAATCTCGGCACACCCATGTTGACGGTGATCTGCCCATCATCCTGCACATGCAGCACGATGCGCCCCGCTGCCGTACGCACCGGAATCTCCGTCGCGTCGGTTAGACCCTGCTCACGCACGAACTGAGCAAAGCAACGCGCGCCATTGCCACACTGTTCCACCTCGCCACCGTCAGCATTCCAAATCCGATAACGGAACAACACATCCGCACTCGGTGGCGCTTCAACCAACAACACCTGATCGCAGCCCACGCCGAAATGACGGTCCGCGAGAAACCGTACTTGTTCCGAAGTCGGTACAAACACTTGGCGCACACCATCAATGACCACAAAGTCATTGCCGAGGCCATGCATTTTGCTGAAACGCAGCTCCATGGGATTTATCCGAGCACCGCCTCGCCCGCGAACAGATCCGCAACCTGTTCACGCGGACGCACCAGTGCTGAACAATTGCCGTCGACAAACACTTCGGGTGGACGTGGGCGACTGTTGTAATTCGATGCCATCACAAAGCCATACGCACCCGCTGACAATACAGCCAGCAAGTCACCTTCATTCAGCTTCAGCTTGCGTTGCTTGCCCAAGAAATCACCGGTCTCACACACCGGACCGACCACATCCCAGGTCTGCAGCAGGCCGCCATGGTTTGTATTCACCGGCACGATCTCATGCCAAGCCGAATACAGCGACGGCCGCATCAAATCATTCATCGCCGCATCGACGATGCAGAAATGGTGGCCCTCGGTTTGCTTCAGGTACTCAACGCGCGTGAGCAACACACCTGCATTACCAACCAGGTAGCGACCAGGCTCAATCCAGATTTCAACGTCACGATCACCAACCACTTCATTTAGCGTGCGCACATACTCTTCAGCACTCGGCGGTGTTTCATCCTTGTATGGAATCCCCAAACCGCCACCAAAATCGATGTGCTTGAAGGTAATGCCTTTCCGCTGCAAGCGCGCAACCAAGTCCATCACGCGCTCAGCAGCATCGCGAAAGGGCGACAACTGCGTCAGCTGTGAGCCGATGTGGCAATCGACGCCCACAATCTCGACATGCGACATCGTAGCGGCGCGCTCATAGATCGCCTCCGCATAACGAATATCGATCCCAAACTTGTTTTCTTTCAATCCGGTCGAGATGTACGGATGCGTCTGCGCATCCACATCCGGGTTTACCCGCAAGGAGATACGCGCCTTCTTGCGCATGGACGAGGCAATACGTTGAATGCGCTCGAGTTCGGGCACTGACTCCACATTAAAACAAGCAATGTTGAGCTCAAGCGCCCGACGAATCTCGTCGCTTTGCTTACCTACACCAGAGAACACGACCTTGCACGGATCGCCGCCAGCATGCCGCACACGTTCGAGCTCGCCAGCCGAAACAATGTCAAAGCCCGCGCCCAAACGCGCCAAGACATTCAATACAGCCAGGCTTGAATTGGCTTTAACGGCGTAACAAATTCGATGGCGACGCGCACCAAAGGCTGCATCCAGCGCAGCAAAGGGTGCCTCAATCGCGGCGCGTGAATAGACATAACACGGGGTGCCATGCCGCTCGGCGATGTCTTCGAGCGACACCCCCTCGCCCTGCAGCAGGCCTTCTTCATACGCAAAGCCCGTCAAGGGGATCGGAAGCGTACTCATCTCAGCCAACCGGCTGGATCAGGGGCAACGCAGACTGTGGCGCACACCCACCATAGCGCTTGCAGTTCTCGGCATCATCCGGGTGGTACAACGGACCCATCTGCCCACAGCCAGACAGCAATCCCAGCAAAACAAGCACGAGCGGCACACGACGCATGAACATTCCTCGAAAGAATTCTCTACGCAGAGAACAAATGAATCACAGCGGCAGAGTATAAACTCGCGGCCTGAGTCTTCCGACCCTTGTACTCGAATCTTGTATCCGAATCCTTTTCGCACGTTTGCGGAGGCCGCATGAACCCACGCCACACCCCAGAAACCCTCAGTGAATCCAACTTCAACCAAGTTGTGGATGACACCCTGGATGCCATCGAAACCGCACTCGATGAGATCGGCAGCGATCTCGACTACGGCAACAGCGGCGGTGTACTGACCTTGCGCTGCGACAACGGCGCGCAAATTATTCTCAGTCGCCAAACCCCAGTGCGCCAGCTCTGGGTTGCGACTCGGACCGGTGGCTTCCACTTCGAACGCAGCCTCGACGAGGCATGGCTGCTTGAAGGTAGCGAGCAGAATCTTGGGGCATTCATTGCGGAGGCCTTACGTCTGCAAGACGAAGAGGCACCCGACTTCGGGACACTCTGACCCAACATGGGACTGTCGTTCGATACGCCGCCAGTCGTCGTTGAGCCTGCCGGTGAAACCCAGGCCGCAGTGTTATGGCTACACGGTCTCGGTGCCAGTGGCGATGACTTTCCGCCCGCACTACCGCTGCTCCAACTCCCGCCCGATCACGGCATCGCCTTTCATTTTCCGCATGCGCCGATCCGCCCGGTGACGCTGAACAACGGCTATGCCATGCGTGCCTGGTACGACCTGTATGGGCTCGACTTCAGCACCCCGCCGGATCAAAACGGCATTCACGCCAGCGTGGCCTACGTGCATGACTGGCTGCGTGAGCAAGAGACGCTTGGCCTCATGCGCGAGCGCTTGTTCATCGCGGGCTTTTCCCAAGGTGGCGCGATTGCACTGCAAGCCGGCTTAGCCGAAAGCCACCTCTGTGGCGGCATCATCGCGCTCTCCACCTACCTCCCGCTGCCCGACGAAGTGGTGGCCAGCAATACGCCCATCTTCCTCGCGCATGGCCTCTACGACGACGTGATTCCCTTGCATGTCGCCGAACGCGCCTTCGACCAACTCCAACATCGCCACCCCAACCCGGAACACATCCACTGGGAAACCTGGCCGATGGCGCACACCATCACCCCGGAAGAATTCCAAACCCTCGGCCAGTGGCTGACGGCTCGACTGC
>CAZZIQ010000073.1:2720-4988 GCA_964654355.1 uncultured Piscirickettsiaceae bacterium | reverse complement strand
CGCATGGTCGAAGAAGCTGAACAAGGTGGTGATGATGCGCGAAGCGCCGGATCACGAAAAAGATGACTTTGTTCTTCTGTCGGGTACCAAGGTGCGTGAAATGCTCGGTAATGGCATTGCGCCGCCGAAGGAATTCTCCCGTCCGGAGGTTGCGCAGATCCTGATCGGCTACTACCAGTCGCTCGGCAAGTAGGCGTTCGTCGCGCGTCTGCGATCCTCGGTTCGCAGAGCAGAAAAGCCCACGGGAGAGTACTCCCGTGGGCTTTTTTGTCGCTTATTTTTCTTAACGTATTGAATCCATTTGGTTTTTTGTTGTTTTTGCGGTGTTGGCCCCGAATGGAACTGATTGCGAAATGCGGACTCTAAGGTCGAGTTGATGTGTAAGTGTTCAATTATTTACTTGAAACTTATTGACAGTTGATAAGTATTCAATTATTCTTGCGCGCATTGGATCCGCAGATGTTGTCCCGCGTTGATCCTCCCGAATTTTCGACTCCTCCATCCTCCTTTGGTGGTTTGGCGCGGCTCTTGGCCGCGCCTTTTTTTTTGTGCAGAGGGCAGTAGAATCCACCTCCCTTCACTCAGGCTTTGTCCACACGCTAACCCCGGAAATCTCCCCTTTGGGAGGGTTCCAATACCTGAATAAAATACTAAGGTATCGTTTCATCACGGGCACTCGGAGACACGAACATGGCTTATAGCGAAAAGGTCCTCGACCATTACGAAAATCCGCGCAACGTAGGCGCGTTTGACAAGGCAGATGTTGAAGTCGGCACCGGCATGGTTGGCGCGCCGGCCTGTGGTGACGTCATGAAACTGCAAATCAAGGTGAACAGCGATGGCGTGATCGAAGACGCCAAGTTCAAAACCTATGGCTGTGGTTCGGCGATTGCGTCCAGCTCACTTGTTACTGAATGGGTAAAGGGCAAGACACTGGATCAGGCGCTTAGCATTAAGAACACCGACATTGCCGAAGAACTGGCCTTGCCGCCGGTGAAGATTCACTGCTCTGTGCTTGCGGAAGACGCCATCAAGGCCGCTGTCCAGGACTACAGGTCCAAGCACTGATCGGCATTGCGCCAACAAAAAAACCGGGCCTCAGTGCCCGGTTTTTTATTGCACTAGCTCATGCAATCTCCCAGTCACTGTTCAGCACAGCCTAATGGTGTGAGAGAGGGGCCTTAAGATTTTTTGCGCGTGGGGCGCGGATCCCATTCGGCGATGGTTTTGACGATGTCAGCGAACGGTAGCTGGTCCAGTTGCTGGAAGTCATGGATGGCCTGATCAAGTAAGCCATGAACATCGAACACAAAACGCGCATCGGCTTCGGGGCGCAGGATGTTTTGCAGGCCGAGCAATCCGCCATGTTGAATCCGTAAGGCCTGTGCGGCGGTGACGCGAGTGCCGCGTAGCTTTAAGGCAAAGCGCGCGCGCTCCACCAACAAATGTTCAAAGTCGAGGCAGCGTGCCTGTGCGCCTTCGCCCGTGCAACCGACACCATGCCGTTCTGCAATGTGATAACTCTGGGCTCGGGTACAGGTGCAGGTGCCGCGCAGGATGGCGCGATCAAACGGACAGGTGTACGCCGTGAGTTCAAGATCCGGTGGGATCGGTTCGTGCATTGCAGGGACTCCGGGGCAGGCAGATGGGTGGGCGATGGGAAAACTTGATGGGCGTCACAAAAAAATTGAATCGCTAGTTTTCGGCCGCGAAATACCCTAACGCGGCACTCGGAAATTCGCAATGAACACGTTTTGTGGGGGCTTTGCGCGACGGTTCTTGTAAATAACCTCTTGTAATCATTGCATTATTTTCGACTTTTCGCTCCGCTCCATAAGCGGATCAGCGTCTACGAATCTTGCCGTATTCGAAATTTCGTACTTCATCAGATCTTGATAAAACAGACTTATTCCGGATAAAGAAAAGTCTGCTTGCGAAGGGTTAGGCCGAGAGTAGGGTGTGCGTTGCTTTCTAGCAGGGAATTCCGCGCAAGGATGCGCAACTTTCTCAAAACCTGTGTGTCGAATGGTCCCAAAAGCCCGCTCGATGCTCAGTTGGACACACTAAGACGGGAGTTAAGCAGTAATGATTAACGAAATGCTATCCACCAACCCTTTCCACGGGAGTGGTGTACCGGCTTTCATGGATGCAGCTGTAATGCAGAACTTTGTCATCTTGATGGTGGCGTTGGTTGTGCTCGGTGTTCTGCTCGACATGAAGCATAAGAAGAATGCCAAGTACTTCTTCGAAAATTCTGCCAAGGCCAAG
>CAZZIQ010000073.1:0-2620 GCA_964654355.1 uncultured Piscirickettsiaceae bacterium | reverse complement strand
TGGTCTAAGCTGGGTCACATGTTCTTCAAGCCGGCAGCAGCGTTCCAGAAGCACGTTACCCGTGCCGATGGTGGTCGTGAAGGTCTGCCGACAGACTACGACCTGAACGATCCGGCTACCCATGCGAAGTTCCCAGATATCCCTGAGTACATGGGTAAGAATCCGGTAAACATGGGTCCTGGTATCAAGCGCGAAGCGCCGAACCATTATTAATAACTGAGCAAAAGAGGGAGACGCAAAATGCCAACTTTTGTATATATGACCCGCTGTGACGGCTGTGGCTACTGTGTAGACATCTGTCCGTCCGACATCATGCACATCGACAAGACCACGCGTCGTGCATACAACATCGAACCAAGCATGTGCTGGGAATGCTTCTCTTGTGTGAAGGCTTGCCCGCACCATGCAATCGATGTTCGTGGTTACGCTGACTTCGCCCCGCTGGGCCACTCCGTACGTGTACACCGCGACGAAGAGAAGGGCATCATCGCTTGGCGTATTAAGTTCCGTAACGGCAAGAAGGATATGGACCTGGTTGCACCGATCACCACCAAGCCGTGGGGTCAGTTCATTCCGCAGCTCCGTGACGTACCTGCTCCGTCAGCAGAACAGCGTAACAGCCAGCTTCTGTACAACGAACCGAAGTACATCCGTATGGACGACGGCGGCTTGCATAACCTCCAGTCCAATGGTCTCGAGCTGAAAGAAGGGGTCTACTACTAATGTCTACCAACTACAAAACAATCGTAGAAGACAACATCGACGTACTCGTCGTTGGTGCGGGTCTTGGTGGTACGGGTGCAGCGTTCGAAGCGCGCTACTGGGGCAAGGACAAGAAGATTGTGATCGCTGAAAAGGCGAACATCGATCGTTCTGGTGCGGTTGCTCAGGGTCTGTACGCGATCAACTGCTACATGGGTACTCGTTTCGGTGAAAACAATCCGGAAGATCACGTGCGTTATGCGCGTATCGACTTGATGGGCATGGTCCGTGAAGACCTGCTGTTTGACATGGCGCGTCACGTTGACTCCGCTGTGCACCAGTTCGAAGAATGGGGTCTGCCGCTGATGCGTAACCCGAAGACCGGCGCTTACCAGCGTGAAGGTCGTTGGCAGATCATGATCCACGGTGAGTCTTATAAGCCGATCGTTGCTGAAGCAGCGAAGAAGTCTGCGGATAAGGTCTACAACCGTATTTGTGTTACTCACCTGTTGATGGATGATGCCAAGGAAAACCGCGTTGCCGGTGCTGTTGGCTTCAACGTTCGTACGGGTAACTACCACGTGTTCAAGTCCAAGACCGTCATCGTAGGTGCCGGTGGTGCTTCCAACATCTTCAAGCCGCGTTCAGTAGGTGAAGGTGCAGGTCGCGTTTGGTACGCACCGTGGTCTTCTGGTTCTGCATATGCGCTGATGATTGAAGCCGGTGCGAAGATGACCCAGATGGAAAACCGCATCGTTCTTGCACGTTTCAAGGATGGCTACGGTCCGGTAGGCGCATACTTCCTGCACCTCAAGACCTACACCCAGAACTGCAACGGTGAAGAGTACGAATCCAAGTGGTTCCCGGCTCTGGAGGAGATGGTAGGTAAGTCCTATTTGGACACGGAAGCGTCACACGTTTCTCACCGTCCGATCCCGACCTGCCTGCGTAACCACGCGTTCATTTCTGAAGTGAATGCAGGTCGTGGTCCGATCCGCATGGTCACCATGGAAGCGTTCCAGGATCCGCATTTGGAAGAAATTGGTTGGCACAACTTCCTCGGTATGACCGTAGGTCAGGCTGTGCTGTGGGCCTCTACCGACGTGAATCCGAAGTACGAAAACCCGGAATTGACCACTTCTGAACCGTACGTCATGGGTTCGCACGCAACCGGTTGCGGCGCATGGTGTTCAGGTCCGGAAGATCTGTCTCCGCCGGAATACTTCTGGGGCTACAACCGCATGATGACCGTTGAAGGTCTGTTCGGTGCGGGCGACGCCGTTGGCGGTACTCCGCACGCGTTCTCCTCTGGTTCCTTCACCGAAGGCCGTCTGTCTGCGAAGGCAGCCTGCCAGTACATCGATGATGGCAAGGGCGAAGGTATCCGTGTATCCCAGGAACAGATCGACCGCCGTCGTGCCGAGATCTACAAGCCGATGGATCACTATCAGGTTTACCGCAATGAAATTACTGCGGGCTCGGTTAACCCGAACTACATCAACCCGCGTCAGGGCCTGGATCGTCTCCAGAAGCTTATGGACGAATACGGTGGTGGCGTAACGGTTAGCTACATGACCAACGATGAGCTGCTCAACATCGGCCTCAAGAAGATGAAGCTTCTTGAAGAAGATCTTGACAAGGTTGCAGCATCAGACCTGCATGAACTGCTTCGTGCATGGGAACTGAAGCACCGTATGCGTACTTCTGAATGCGTACTGCAGCACACCCTGTTCCGTAAGGAAACTCGTTGGCCGGGTTACTACTACCGTGGCGACGCGATGAAGCTGGACGATGAGAACTGGCATGTTCTGACCGTTTCTCGTCGCGATCCGCAGACGGGTGAGTACACCATGGAAAAAGCCCCGCTGTATCACCTGGTTGGTGATATTGAAGACAAGGCTTTGGCTGCGCTTAAGGC
>CAZZIQ010000072.1:0-5017 GCA_964654355.1 uncultured Piscirickettsiaceae bacterium | reverse complement strand
GAGATCATGTCGCCGCCTGGGCTGGAAGAAATGTCTTCGCAGTTGCAGGGCATGTTCCAGAACTTATCCGGCCAGCAAAAACCGAAGCGCAAGAAGATGCGGATTCCTGAGGCGTTGCGTCAGCTCACTGAAGAAGAGGCGCACAAGCTGCTCGATCCGGAAGAGATTAAGCAGCAGGCGCTGCGCGAAGTCGAAGAAAACGGCATTGTCTTCATCGATGAAATCGACAAGATCGCCGTTGGTCACGAGAGCGGCGGTAACAATCCATCCGTTTCGCGCGAAGGCGTGCAGCGGGATTTATTGCCTTTGATTGAAGGCAGCACGGTGACCACCAAACAGGGCATGGTGCGCACGGATCACATCTTGTTTATTGCCTCGGGCGCCTTTCATCTGTCGCGCCCTTCCGATTTGGTGCCCGAGTTGCAGGGACGCTTGCCAATTCGTGTCGAGCTGGAAGCGCTGGGTGTCGATGATTTCCAACGCATTCTCACCGAGCCCGATGCCTCGCTGACCGAGCAATACACCGCGTTGTTAGCGACGGAAGGCGTTACGTTGTCCTTCGATGCCGAGTCGATTGGGCGGATTGCCGAGATTGCTTACGAGGTCAACGAGCGCACCGAGAACATCGGCGCGCGGCGATTGCATACCCTGATCGAGCGTTTGCTGGAAAGCCTTAGTTTCGAAGCGAGTGACCGGGATGGGGCTGAGGTTGTGATTGATGCGGGCTATGTCGACGAGCACCTCGCGACGCTGGCGCAGAATGAGGATCTGACCCGCTACATCCTCTGAGCTTGGGGTCTTTTCGGCTCAATTCCGGATAGGTTGTCAGGGATTTTGGCTATTCTTTACCAAAAGACTCAGGTATTATGCGCCGAACGTTCAGTTCCACCGATTCGACTCAGGAGCATCCCGTGAAGGAAGCCAAACAAAAGCATGTCCCGACGGATATTCACTACAGCAAGGAAAAGCGTCTGCTGACGATCACCTTCGATACAGGTGAGACGTATGAATACACCGCTGAGTACCTGCGTGTGTTTTCACCCTCAGCTGAGGTACGTGGACATGCGCCGGGTCAGGAGAAGCTGCAGGTCGGCAAAGAAGACGTTGCGATTCAACACATTGAAGTGGTCGGTAACTACGCCGTGTCGATTCATTTTGACGACAACCACAACTCAGGTATTTATTCGTGGGAGTGGTTGTTTGATCTCGGCACGAACCAGGAAGCGCATTGGGCCGACTATCTGCGTCGCCTGAAAGAAGCCGGCCATGAACGTCAGGCGCACTGATCAGTTAACGACCAGCTGTCTGGACGGAGCGAAGATTTCGGCGGCCTGTGCGGCAGGGACGCCGCACCGGAGCCGCCAGGGATGGCTTTACGGCGTCCGCCGAAATCATTGCCCGTTCGGGCAGCTGTAGTCAGCTTTATTCTGGGATGCGGTAAGCTACCAGGATGTCTCAGGAAGAAACCACCCACTTCGGCTTCGAACAAGTCCGCGCGAGCGAAAAAGCGGCGCGGGTTCGTGGCGTATTCGACTCCGTAGCACAGCAATACGACGTCATGAACGACCTGATGTCGTTCGGGCTGCATCGTCTGTGGAAGCACTTTGCGGTGGGGGTTTGTGGCCTGCGCGGTGGAGAGTCGGTGCTGGATCTTGCCGCTGGAACCGGCGACCTGAGCGTGCGCATGTTGCCGACCGTTGGGCCGCAAGGGCAGATTGTGATGTCGGACATCAACCACGCCATGCTCAGCCGTGGGCGCATGCGCATGGAAGACGAGGGTCATGTTCGTGGGCTGAACTTTGCTCAAATTAATGCCGAGGCTTTGCCGTTTGCAGATGCACAATTTGATGTGGTGACGATTGGCTTTGGTCTGCGCAACGTTACCGATAAGGATCAAGCGCTGCGCGAAATGCATCGTGTATTAAAGCCGGGTGGGCGCGCCGTGATTCTCGAATTCTCCAAACCGATCGTGCCGGGTCTGGATAAGGTCTATGACCTTTATTCCTTCAAGCTGTTGCCGCTCATGGGCAAGTTTGTGGCCAAGGATGCGGAGAGCTATCGCTATCTTGCGGAGTCGATTCGGATGCACCCTGATCAGCAAACCTTGCGTGACATGCTGACGAGTGCGGGCTTTGCCAAGGCTGAGGTGTTCAATCTCAGTGGCGGAATTGTCGCGGTACATCGCGGCACCAAGATCTAGTTTTCTCTCAATGCAGCCGCAGGATTCTTCATCTACTGCGATGGATTGGTCGTTGGAGCCTGCCGCGTTATTGGCGCGCGCAATCGAGGGCGCGTTATCTGCTGCACACGTTTTGGAAGGAGATGCGGCACTCACGCGCTATCAAACGTTGCATGGTCGTCCCTTGGCGATTGGTTTGCGCGGACTTGCGCTTACGCTGTATTTCAGTGCGGATGCGGAAGGGCGTCTGCATGTGCACAGCGTGAGTGCGGGTGAGCCGGCCGTACAGATCACCGCAGCACCGTTTTCGCTCTTGCGCGTCTTGCAAAGCAAAGATCCTGCACGCTTGTTCACGCCCGAGATTCAATTGCAGGGCGATAGCCGTACGGCACAGGCGTGGACGGCGGCATTGCAAGGTGCGGACATTGATTGGGAAGAGCATCTTTCGCATCTCACCGGTGACTTCATTGCGCGACCTTTAGGGGTTGCGGTGCGCGGATTACGCGATTGGTTCAAGCGCAGTCGTGAAACCATCCACGCCGATGTCGGTGAATTCATGCGTGAAGAAGCGCGCTTGTTTCCCGATCGGTGGGAAATCGATGAGTTTGTGGCGGGTGTTGATGCGCTGCGTGCACGTTTGGATCGTGCCGAGGCGCGTTGGGCAAGCGCACACGATGCGGATAAGGACAAGGCATGATCCGCGGCACTGCTGAATTTCTGCGCTTACTGCACATCCAGCATGTGTTGATTCGTCATGGCCTCGATAGTTGGGTGGTGTCGATGCATTTGTGGCGGCCACTGCGTTGGCTGTTTAGGCTGCATCCGTCCACTTGGTTTCGAGCCATGTCTGGGTCGCAGGGCGATCGCTTGCGGAACGTGTTGGAGGACCTTGGTCCGGTTTTTATCAAGCTCGGCCAGTTGCTATCGACGCGCCGCGATCTGTTGCCCGATGACATCACCGATGGCTTAGCGCGTTTGCAGGATCAGGTGCAGCCGTTTGCTTCGAGTGAGGCGCGCAAGATCATTGAAGCGTCGCTCGGCAAGTCGATTGACGAGGTGTTTGCCTCGTTTGAAGACACGGCACTCGCGTCGGCCTCCATCGCACAAGTGCATGCCGCTACGCTGCTCGATGGCCGTGAAGTGGTAGTTAAGGTAGTGCGCCCGGATATTCGCCCGCGCATCCGACGTGACCTAGCATTGGCGCGAAGGCTTGCGGTGCTTGCGGAGCGTTGGTCGCCAGAGGCGCGCCGTTTTCATCCCATCGAGTTGGTTGAGGACTACGAGCGTGTAATCCTTGATGAGCTCGACATGCAGCGCGAAGCCGCGAGCATGTCGCAAGTACGGCGAAATTTTGAAGGCGATGCGCGCCTGCATGTGCCTGAAGTGTTGTGGCAGCACAGTGGTGAGCGTGTGTTGGTGATGGAGCGCATTCAGGGTGTGCCGATCGGCCAAGTGCAGCGCCTGAAGGATCTCGGCTGCAACATGCAATTGCTTGCTGAGCGCGGTGTTGAGATTTTCTTTACACAAGTGTTTCGCGACAATTTCTTCCATGCCGACATGCATCCAGGCAACATCTTTGTGGATGTGAAGGATCCACAGCATCCGCGTTATGTTGCGGTCGACTTCGGCATCATGGGGAGTCTGACTGACGCTGATCAGCTCTACCTCGCACAAAACTTATTGGCGTTCTTTAATCGTGACTATCGCAAGGTTGCACGCCTGCACTTGGAGTCGGGCTGGGTGCCTGCCGATGCACGCTTGGATGAATTAGAAGCGGCGTTTCGTGGTGTGAGTGAGCCGATCTTTGAGCGCCCGTTTGGTGAGATCTCCTTCGCGACCCTGTTGTTGAAGCTGTTCCGCACCGGTCGGCGCTTTGGTATGGAAGTACAGCCACAGCTGGTGCTGTTGCAGAAAACGCTGCTGTACGTTGAGGGCCTAGGGAAGCAGCTGTATCCCGATCTCGATTTGTGGACAACCGCCAAACCGTTCTTGGAAGGTTGGCTGAAAGAGCGTTTAGGGTGGCGCGCGTTGCGCAAGAATTTGCGTGAAGAAGGTGTGCGCTTGGTCGAACAGCTGCCTGCAATTCCGGGTTTATTGCATGACGTCTTGCGCAAAGCACGTCGCGGTGAGTTGGCGTTGGAGTGGAAATCCAAAGAATTAGAACGCACGCGTCGTGAGTTACAGCGCTTACGTCGTACGACGTGGAGCAGTGTGATTGGTGGCGTATTGGTATTGGCCGGTGTGATGAGCGCAGGGCTCAACATTGATCCGGGTCTGCCGGGTGGGATGTGGACCTTCGCGGGCGGCTTGGCGGCAGCAGGTGGGTTGCTGTGGCTGTTGGCGTGGCCGCGTGATCTGCGCGACCTCTCGTAAGGTTTACGATGGCTGAAAAGTTCTGGGAAAAACCGCTGGATGAACTCAGTGGTGCCGAATGGGAAGCGCTGTGTGATGGTTGTGCGCGCTGTTGTTTGATCAAGATTGAAGATGAAGACAGCGGCGAGGTGCTCACCACCAGTGTGTCCTGCAACTTGCTCGATCTCGAGCAGTGTCGTTGTAGTGATTATCCAGCGCGGCATGTGAAGCAACCCGAATGCGTGCACCTCACACTGGATCGCGTGCGCGAATTTGATTGGTTGCCGGATACCTGCGCCTACCGTTTGCGTTATCACAATCAGCCTTTACCCGATTGGCATTACCTCGTCTGCGGCGATCGCGAGCGTGTGCATGAAGTTGGCGCATCGATTCGCAGCTTTGCTGTGCTCGAACAGGGTGACGAAGACCTCGAAGATTTTGTCATCGAGTAACGGTTGCCTTCGGCATGACATATGCACCTGCGGC
>CAZZIQ010000071.1:0-5110 GCA_964654355.1 uncultured Piscirickettsiaceae bacterium | reverse complement strand
TCGACATCCGTCCCGCGCAGCACGGCAACGTGATACGCCAATAGCTGAAGGGGGATGGTGAATTGCATCGGTGTAACATGATTACCGGACTTGGGTACGACTACCACATGAATGCCATCGGCCTCTTTCATTTCACAGTCATGGTCTGCAAACACATATAGCTGGCCATTGCGTGCGCGCACTTCAGCAAGATTCGATTTCACTTTCTCTAGCAATTCATCATTGGGCGCAACCGCTACGATCGGCATGGTTTCATCCACCAATGCCAACGGTCCATGCTTAAGCTCACCAGCAGGATAAGCTTCTGCATGAATGTATGAAATCTCTTTAAGTTTGAGTGCACCTTCCATCGCCACCGGGTATTGCACACCTCGACCTAAAAACAAGGCGTTGTGCTTTTCCACGAACTGTTCAGCGAGCAGGCGAATCTCGTTATCGAGCGTGAGCGCCTCTTCGATATGACGCGGCAGCGCTTCAAGCTGCATGACAATGCGCTGCTCAAGTTCCGCATCAATATTGAAGCGGCGACCCAAAACCGTTACCAACAGCAACAAGCCGGTGAGCTGGGTTGTGAAGGCTTTGGTGGATGCCACACCAATCTCAGGGCCCGCACGCGTCAGCAAATTGAGGTCTGCCTCGCGCATGAGTGAACTTTCAGGTGCATTACAGATCGCGAGCGAGGCAAGAATTCCACGTTTCTGGGTCGCACGCAAAGCTGCCAAGGTGTCTGCCGTTTCACCCGACTGGGAGATCACCACTACCAATGTATCGTCGGCAACCACTGGATGGCGATAGCGGTATTCGCTGGCGACTTCGACTTGGCAAGGAATGCCAGCCAAACCTTCAAACCAATTACGCGCGACCATACCGGCGTGATAACTGGTGCCACAGGCAAGGATTTGCACCGCTTTCACGCGATCAAAAATCTGTGCAGCGTTATGCCCAAAACTTGCTTCGAGCACGCGCTCCTCAGCGAGGCGTCCCTCCAAGGTTTCAGCAATTGCGCGCGGCTGCTCATAGATTTCTTTGAGCATGTAATGACGATATTCGCCGCGACCGACGCTATCCGCAGTCAGTGAACTAAGCTTGACCTCGCGCTGAACTTCTTTGCCTTGACGGTCATAAATACGAATGTTTTCACGGCTGAGATCCGCAACATCACCCTCTTCGAGGAAAACAAAACGATTGGTCACAGGCAGCAACGCTGCCACATCCGAGGCAATGAAGTATTCACCAATTCCAAGTCCAATCACCAATGGACTCCCCTGCCGCGCTGCAACCAGACGGCCCGGTTGCTGATCACTGACCACGCCGAGCGCATACGCACCTTCGAGTTGCTCGGTCGCCTGACGCACAGCCTGTAAGAGATTTTTTCCACCAGAAATCGCTTCATGCACAGCATGTACGATGACTTCCGTATCGGTGTCGGAAGTAAAACGATAGCCGCGCTTAGCTTGCTCTTCACGCAGCTTGGCGTGGTTTTCAATAATGCCGTTGTGTACGACCGCGACTGATTCGTTGCATACGTGCGGGTGGGCATTGCGTTCTTCCGCAGCGCCGTGGGTTGCCCAGCGTGTGTGTGCAATACCAGTTTGGCCGCGCAAGCCGCTTTCTTGCACGCGGAGATTCAGTGCTTCAACTTTACCCACGGAGCGTATGCGCGCGAGCTTGTTTCCCTCGGTAACCAACGCCACGCCGGCAGAGTCATAACCGCGATATTCAAGACGACGCAAACCCTCAATCAAAATTGGAACGAGGTCACGCTCTGTTACACCGCCAACAATACCGCACATAGGCTCTACTCTTAATGTCGCTTTATTCTTTCGGTTTCTTTTGCGGACGCTTCCAATTCGGTAGCGAGACTTGTTTGGCGCGGCTGAGCGTCAACTGTGCAGGCGGTGCATCTTTACTGATCACCGAGCCCGCACCGATCGTGGCATCAGCCTCCAAGGTTACTGGTGCAACCAATGCACTGTTCGATCCGACAAAGACACGGTCACCAATTTCGGTGTGATGTTTGTTCGCACCATCATAGTTGCACGTGATCGTTCCAGCCCCAATGTTCACGTCTTTGCCCAGACGCGCATCACCAACATAACTCAGATGATTCACCTTAGAGCCTTCACCCACCTCAGCATTTTTCACTTCGACGAAATTGCCCACACGCGAACCGGCTTGCAAGCGTGCCCCCGGACGCAAACGGGCGAAGGGACCGACACTCACTTTACTGGCAAGCGTTGCGCCCTCAATCACCGAATACGGGTGAACTACGCTGTTAGAACCAATCTGGCAATCACGCAACACGCAGCCCGCTTCGATGGTGACGCCGTCGCCTAAAACAACATGCCCTTCAAACACGCAGTTAATGTCGATGAACACATCACTTCCGCAGCGCAGCAAACCACGCACATCAATGCGCGCCGGGTCAGCTAGCGCCACACCTTCGTGCATCAGCACATCGGCCTGGCGGCGTTGATAAACCCGCTCAAGACGCGCCAATTGAGCGCGATCATTAATACCTTCAACACGGACCGGATCATCCGCATGCAGGGCAACCACCTCAACCGCTTCACCCGCCGCCATACTGACTACGTCGGTGAGATAAAACTCGCCCTGGCTGTTTTGATTGTCGAGTCGTGCGATCCATTGCTTTAAGCGTGCAGCCGGCACTGCGAGGATGCCGGTGTTAATTTCGCAAATCGCGCGCTGCGACTCAGTCGCGTCTTTTTGCTCAACAATACCAATCACAGCATCCTGCTCATCACGCAAGATACGGCCATAGCCACTGGGATCATCCAACAAGACCGTCAACAGCGCGAGCTTTCCCTCGCTTGCTGCTTTCACCAGTGGTTGTAGCGTTGTTGGGTCAATCAAAGGGACATCACCATACAACACAAGCACCAATCCATGATCGGGAATGCTCGGTAAGGCCTGAGCAACAGCATGCCCGGTGCCGAGTTGTTGTTCTTGCACGACCCACTGCACGGCATGCTCGGCACATTGATTTTGTACTTGTGCCGCGCCGTGACCGATCACCACATGCACATCGCTAGCGCCAAGCGCCTGCGTTGCATCGAGCACATGATGAAGCAATGGTTTTCCGGCAAGCGTATGCAACACCTTGGGCAAGGCAGAACGCATACGCGTGCCCTGTCCAGCAGCAAGAAGAATGACGTGAAGTTCCGGCATGAGACTCAGTATGCCTGAAACAAGGGCTCAACCGGGTAACACCCGGTAACAATCAATGGCGCGCTTGCGCCTTATGTTTGAGCTTACTGATTGCGGAAAGCTGGGCCATCGCCTCCGCTAGCTCGGTCTGTGCAGCAGCAAAGTCGAACTCATCCTTGTGATCTCGAATGCGTTCTTCGGCCTGAGTACGGGCCTGTTCGGCGGCAGCCTCATCCAGGTCGCGCGCGCGCACTACGGTGTCGGCAAGTACGGTCACGGCATTTGGCTGCACTTCCAACAAGCCGCCGCTCACGTAGTAGACCTTTTCTTCGCCACCGCTCTGAATGCGTACCGTACCCGGCTTCAGCGGCGTAAGCATCGGCGCATGGCGTGGCGCAACACCGACTTCGCCCATGGCAGCCGGGGCATAGACCATTTCTGCCTGCCCGCTGAAGATCGCTTCTTCCGCGCTGACGATGTCGACTTGAACAGTCATGGCCATATTCGTTGAGTCCGCTCGCGCTTTAGTTCAGCTTGCCTGCTTTTTCGACCGCTTCATCAATCGAGCCGACCATGTAGAACGCCTGCTCAGGCAAGTGATCGTAATCGCCGTTGACGATGGCCTTAAAGCCGGAAATCGTTTCGCTGAGAGACACGTACTTACCCGGTGCGCCGGTGAACACTTCCGCCACAAAGAACGGCTGTGACAAGAAGCGCTGGATCTTACGTGCACGAGATACGGTGAGCTTGTCTTCTTCAGACAATTCATCCATACCCAGAATCGCAATGATGTCCTTGAGCTCTTTGTAACGCTGCAGGGTTTGCTGGACCGAGCGCGCGACGTTGTAATGCTCCTCGCCGACCACATGCGGATCCAGAATACGCGAGGTGGAATCGAGCGGGTCTACCGCCGGGTAGATACCCAACTCAGCAACCTGGCGTGACAGTACGAGGGTCGCATCCAAGTGAGCAAAGGTGGTGGCCGGCGACGGATCGGTCAAGTCATCCGCAGGTACGTAGACCGCCTGGAATGATGTAATCGAACCGGTCTTGGTCGAGGTAATACGTTCCTGCAACACACCCATTTCTTCCGCTAGGGTCGGCTGATAGCCCACCGCAGAAGGCATACGACCGAGCAATGCCGACACCTCGGTACCGGCCAAGGTGTATCGGTAAATGTTATCAATAAACATCAGTACGTCACGGCCTTCATCACGGAAGTATTCCGCCATGGTCAGCCCGGTCAGCGCCACACGCAGACGGTTGCCCGGTGGTTCGTTCATCTGACCGTAGACCAGCGCAACCTTGTCGAGTACGCCGCCTTCCGACATTTCATGATAGAAGTCGTTGCCCTCACGGGTACGTTCACCAACGCCCGCGAATACAGAGTAGCCAGAGTGCTCGACTGCGATATTACGAATCAACTCCATCAGGGTTACGGTCTTACCGACACCCGCGCCACCGAACAGACCCACCTTACCGCCCTTGGCGATCGGCATGATCAAATCGATGACCTTAATCCCGGTTTCAAGGACCTCAACCGAGCTGGCTTGTTCTGCATAGCTCGGCGGCTTACGGTGAATCGGCATGCGCACTTCGCTGTCGACTTCTGGCTTACCGTCGACTGGATCACCGAGGACATTCATGATGCGGCCCAAAGTCTTCTGACCGACCGGCACCTGAATTGGCGCACCGGTGTTGGTTACCGCGATGCCGCGTTTGAGGCCATCACTGGAACCCATCGCAATCGCACGCACCACACCGTCGCCGAGCTGCTGCTGCACTTCCAGCGTCAGCCCAGATTCATCGACCTTCAATGCGTCATAGACCTTCGGCATGTTCTCGCGCGGGAACACCACGTCCACCACCGCACCGATAATCTGTACCACTTGTCCTGCACTCATTGTGCTGTCCTCTTTTTCCGTACTCGTTTGAAGACGCG
>CAZZIQ010000070.1:0-5168 GCA_964654355.1 uncultured Piscirickettsiaceae bacterium | reverse complement strand
GTCTTCTGGGGTGTGCGGGCAATAGACCACGCCGTCGATTTGACCGCCGGCCTCACGCACGATGCGATGCATTTTGTCGTGCATGCGCGCGAGGGTTTCGATGTCGAAGTAGCCGCGCCCGATGCCGGATTGGTTGGTCGCAACGACGACATGGAAGCCGGCGCGGTTCAGGCGTGCAATGGCTTGTGGACTGCCCACAAGCGGGATCCATTCTTCCGCCGATTTGATGTACGTGTCCGCGTCTTCGTTGATGACGCCATCTCGATCTAGGATGACTAATTTCATAAGTGAATACTTACTTTATTTTGGCGGTCACAGTAAAGAAACATCGGCCACGTGCAAGAATAATTGGCGTAAGCGTTGCAATAATGCGAGACGATTGCCGCGTTCGGTGGCGTCGTCACTCATCACCATGACTTCATCAAAGAAGCGGTCGACGGGTTCGCGTAGCCGCGCCAAAGCCTCAAGCGCGCGCGGATAATCCGCGGCAGCACTGGCAGCGCGCACCTCGTCTTCCAGTGCTTCAGTTGCTTGAAGTAAAGCCTGTTCGGCAGGCGCGCTGAGCACTGCCGGGTCCACCACACGGGGCAGGGTTTCATTTACTTTCTTCAGCAAATTGGATGTGCGCTTGTTTGCAGCAGCCAGCGAATCGGCCTCTGCACGCCCCGCGAATGCGGCAACGGCACGCAGGCGTTGGTCAAAGTCGAGCGGTTGAGTCGGGCGACAGGCGAGCACAGCCTCGAATGCATTGAGTGGCAAACCGGCTTCGCTGTAATACGCGCGTAAACGCGACAACATGAAGTCCAATACGGGTTCGCGCACATCTTCGTTCAACATGCGGGCTGGATAGCCGTTTTGAGCCTGTTCGATCAGGGCAGCCAAATCGAGCGGCAAACGGCGCTCAATCACAATGCGCAACACACCGAGCGCGGCGCGGCGCAAGGCAAAGGGATCCTTGTCTCCGGTTGGCGGTTGGCCAATGCCGAACAAGCCAACCAGCGTGTCCAGACGTTCGGCTAGGGCCAAGGCTTGACCGGTTGCGCTTGCAGGCAAATCATCACCGGCGGCTTGCGGCATGTATTGTTCTTCTAACGCGATTGCAACAGCCTCGGCTTCACCATCGGCCTGCGCGTAATAGCGCCCCATCAAGCCTTGCAGCTCTGGAAACTCAAACACCATCGCACTGAGCAAATCACATTTGCATAACTCACCGGCACGTTGCGCATGCGCGACGTCGCTGCCGAGCTGTTTTGCGATATGCGCCGCGAGTGCGGTGACTCGATCGCTCTTGTCCAGCACGCTACCGAGTTGAGTTTGATAGACCACACTGGCAAGGCGTTCGCGTCGTGCATCCAGCGGTTGTTTACGGTCTTGCTCCCAAAAGAACGCCGCATCGGATAAGCGCGGACGAATTACGCGCTCATTGCCTTCGATGACCTTTTGTGGATCTCGGCTTTCCAGGTTGCTGACGGTGATGAACACCGGCAGCAAGCGGCCTTCGGCATTCAATACCGGGAAGAACTTTTGGTGATCCTGCATCGAAGCAATCAAGGCTTCTTGCGGGACCTCAAGGAAACGCGCCTCAAACTTGCCGGCTAGTGCAATTGGCCATTCCACCAGCGCAGTCACTTCGTCGAGCAGATCGGCATCAATGGCGGTGGTCCCGCCCAGCGAACTGCCGAGCGCGGTGATTTGTTCGCGAATCATTTCACGACGACGCGCGAGATCGGCAACGACCTTGCCTTGCACCTCGAGCGTTTCCGCATAGCTTGCAGCAGACGTGATCTGGATCGGATTCGGCGCGTGGAAACGATGACCGCGACTCTCTTGTCCGGTTTGAATACCAAACAAGGTCATCGGTACAACCTGTTCACCCAGCAGCAGAACCATCCAATGAACAGGACGAAGGAAGGCTTCTTCGGATGCACCCCAACGCATGCGCTTTGGAATTGGCAATGCATGAATCGCTTGTTGCAAGATTTCGGGCAGCAGTGTCGCGGTCGCTTGGCCAGCAACTTCTTGTCGGAACACCAACCATGTACCCTTGTCGGTTTCTTGTTGCTGTAACTGGTCGGGGGTCACTCCACAGGAGCGTGCAAAACCTTCTAACGCTTTGGTCGGCTTGTCGTCTTGATCATAGGCCGCTTGTAGGGCTGGGCCACGACGCTCTTCGTTGCGGTCGGGCTGGGTCAGTGCGACATCACGAACCCACAGTGCAAGACGGCGTGGGGCGGCATAGCATGTTGCTTCCCCATGTCGGATGCCGGCTTGGTCGAGGCGTTGCAAAACTTCGCCTTCCAAAGCGGCGGAAAGCTTGGTCAAGGCGCCTGGTGGCAGTTCTTCCGTGCCCAATTCAAACAGGAGGTCAGCGTGACTCATGCTGCCGCTCCTTTGTCTTTCAACATCGGGAAGCCGAGCGCCTCGCGTGCTGCGTAATAGGCTTCGGCCACGGCTCGCGCTTGAGTGCGTACACGACCAATGAAGCGTGCGCGTTCAGTAACGGAAATCGCACTGCGCGCATCCAGCAGATTGAACAAGTGTGAAGACTTCAGCATTTGTTCGTAGGCCGGCAACGGCAAGCCGGCTTCAATTAATGCGGCACCATTGGCCTCGCATTGATCGAACTGATGAAAGAGTTCGGCAACCGGCGCGTGTTCAAAGTTGTACGCCGACATTTCCACTTCGTTCTGGTGAAACACATCGCCATAGGTGATGCGGCCGAGCGGGCCATCGGTCCATACCAGATCAAATACGCTTGCTACGCCCTGCAGATACATGGCGATCCGTTCGAGACCATAGGTGATCTCGCCGCTGACCGGCCGGCAGTCGAGACCGCCGACTTGTTGGAAATAGGTGAACTGGGTGACTTCCATTCCGTTCAACCACACTTCCCAGCCCAGTCCCCAAGCGCCAAGGGTGGGTGATTCCCAGTTGTCTTCGACAAAACGAATGTCATGTACTTCGGGATCAATGCCGAGCATGCGCAGTGAGTTGAGGTATAGCTCTTGAATGTTGGGCGGTGAGGGCTTGATCAGGACTTGGAATTGGTAGTAATGCTGCAAACGATTTGGGTTTTCGCCATAGCGTCCATCGGTCGGGCGGCGCGAGGGCTGCACATACGCGGCACTCCAAGGCTCCGGGCCAATCGCACGCAAGAAGGTTGCCGGGTGAAAGGTCCCCGCGCCCACCTCCATGTCATAGGGCTGCAGCACCGCGCAGCCCTGCTCGGCCCAGTAGTTTTGCAGGGCAAGAATCAGGCCTTGGAAAGAGGTCGCAGGTGAAGACGCTGAAGAGGGTGAGGACGACATCGAAGAGTCCGGTTGCAGTGAGGCGCGCCACTTTGCTTACGCGAGGGGCAGTCCGCAAAGCGCGGAATTATAGCGGACTGCTACACTACGCACCTGCTAACGCCCTCGATCACGCGTCCGCGCATTTGTCCTTTTCTCGCATGTCCCAGCCTTTGTCACCATCACCGACCCCCAATGTCTCGACATCGCCACGAAAAGCGGTGGCGCTGCTCTCGGGCGGACTGGATTCCATGTTGGCGGTACGCGTGGTGCAAGAGCAAGGCATTCATGTTGAGGCGATCAACTTTTATACCGGCTTTTGCGTTGAGGGCCATACCCACGCGATTCGTAAAAAAGAGGGCCCACCGAAGCGCAACAACGCCTTGTGGGTCGCCGAGCAACTGGGCATCAAGCTGCATATTCTGGATATCTCCGAGCCGTACAAAGAGATCGTGTTACGGCCCAAACACGGCTACGGCGCGAACCTCAATCCCTGTTGGGATTGCAAAGTGTTCATGCTGCAGCATGCGGAAGCCTGGCGCGTAAAGCAGGGCTTTGATTTCATCATCACGGGTGAGGTGGTGGGCCAGCGTCCGATGTCGCAGCGCGTTGATACGTTGCCGAAGATTGCCGTGGAGTCGGGCGTGGAAGATCGGTTAGTGCGACCGCTGTGCGCCCAGCGTCTCGACCTGACCTTGCCGGAGCGGGAAGGCTGGGTCGATCGTACGCGGTTGCATGGTTTTACCGGGCGTTCGCGTAAACCGCAGATTGCTTTGGCGAAGGCCTATGGTTTTGAAGACTGGGCGGCACCCGCTGGTGGTTGCTGCTTTCTCACCGATGCCTCGTATACGGTCAAGCTGCGTGATTTATGGAAATCGCGGCATAAACGTGATTACGAACTGGACGACATTTTGCTGCTCAAGGTGGGGCGCCATATTCGCCCGCGGCCACATTTCAAGCTCATCATCGCGCGTGAAGAAGGCGAGAGCCGCTTCTTGCAAGGCTACCGTAAACAATTTCCGAGCCTTGAGATTCCCGATCATCCGGGCCCCTTGGTTTTGATTGATGGAAGTGATCTCAGCGAAGACGATTTTGAACTTGCGGCGCGGATCACCGCGCGCTTTGGCAAAGCGCGCGGTTTGGCCGTGGCCCCGGTAGAGTTGCGCATGCCTGGAGTGACCGCGGTGCGCGTGCTGTCGGTGCCGCCTCTCCCCGAAAATGAATTGCCAAAGCACTGGTATATCCAGTAGCGTTCGCAGCGGATTGCAGAAAGACGGCCACAATGCTGGAAATTGATGCACGCCATTTGCTGTGCCCGATGCCGGTGATTCGTTTGCAGGATGCCGTTGCCCAGGCGCAGCCTGGCCAGCATGTTGTCCTTGTTGCGACGGACCCCGGGGTGCAGCAGGACGTTCCGGCCTGGTGTCGGATGCATGGACATGAGATTTTGAGCTGTGCGCAGGATGCGCATGGCGAGTGGCGACTGGAAGTGCGCTTGGCGGAGGAGAACGCCAGCGGGTAACCACACCCGCACTATGTTGGTGCAGACAAAAAAAATAAGCACTTATTTGGTGCAATGGCGCATGTTGCGGACAGGCTCGGCAAAAAAGAGCGAATACAGTTCTCGACTTTTTGCTGAAAATAACCGCTTATTTGCCGAAGATGGATGTTTTTCGTGTGAATTGCGGCAGCTAGGGCAGCTCGGCATGGTTATTGCATCAATGGATTTCAGGGTGAGGCGGCTGGTTCCATCTCGCAGTGTTTTGGTGCGCAGGCAGCGGTCTGCGCTTCCTGTTTTGAATTTTATTTGCGGCCGCGAGTCGTGTGCCGGTTTTTCAACGAGGAGTGACTGATGTCCAAGAAAGTTCTGGATCTGATCAA
>CAZZIQ010000069.1:0-5512 GCA_964654355.1 uncultured Piscirickettsiaceae bacterium | reverse complement strand
CGTTCGCGCGGCAATGACTGGCTCTACACCTACCTGAAGAGCTTCTACCTTGATGATGCGCGTCCTTGGGGCGTGAACAACACTGTGTTCAAAGACGTCGGCATGCCGCATGTCTTGTGGGAACTGCAGGGTTGGCAGAAGCCGGTTGTGCGTAAGGTGAATCTGGCCTATGGCACGAGCAAAGAAGTGACCGAGCTTGAATTGATTGAAGGCACGGGCTCAATGACACCCGCTGAGTACGACCAAGCGATTGGTGATCTGGTGAACTTCATGGCCTACGTCGGTGAGCCGGCGAAGCGCACCCGCCTGATCATGGGCTGGTTTGTACTCGGGTTCCTCGCGATCTTGTTGTTCTTTGCCTATCGGTTGAAGAAGGAATACTGGAAGGACGTTCACTAATGGCAGTTTCGCGTTCGGGCGGCATGGTCTTGTTTTCTGGTTATGCCGACCACCAGAGTCACCGTATTCGCATTGTGATGGCCGAAAAGGACATCACCAGTGAGATCGAATACGTGGACTTGAATCATCCCCGACAGGACTTTCTTGAGCTGAGTCCCTATCAGACGTTGCCGACTTTGGCCGACCGTGATCTGGTGATGTACAGCACGCCGCTGATTATGGAATACCTCGATGAGCGTTTTCCGCATCCGCCGCTGATGCCCGTAGATCCAGTGGCGCGGGCGCGGGCGCGTCTGATGCTCTATCGCATTGAGAAAGAATGGGAGCCGCTGATTGAGACCATCCTCAATGGCACGCCGAAGGCTAAGGCACAAGCGCGCAAAGAATTGCGCGAGGGTCTGATTGTGTTGTCGCCTGCGTTCCTGCAGCAGCCGTTCTTCCTCGCGGATGATTTCGGTATCGTCGATTGCGCCATGGGTCCGATCTTATGGCGTTTGCCGTCCTTCGAAATCAGCCTGCCGTCCTCAGCGAAGGCGTTGCAGAACTACGCCGATCGTCTGTTCTTGCGTCCGGCTTTCCGTATGAGCCTGACGGAGCAAGAGAGGGAATTGCGTGGCTAAAGTGGGTCAGGGCGGGGCCGATGCTCCGCCGCTGTTTCCCTATCTTGCACGTGCGGTCCATGGCTGGATCGTCGATCAAGGTCTGACTCCGTATCTTGCGGCCAATGTGTTTTATCCCGGCGTATCGATTCCACTCGACTATGCTGAGGATGGGCATATCACACTCAATGTCTCGCCAACTGCCACGCGTGGCCTCGAGCTCGGTGAAGAAGGCATCTTCTTTTCGGCGCGTTTTGGCGGTGTCCCGCATGAAGTGTGGGTGCCTTATGGCTCGCTGCAAGCGCTCTATGCGCGCGAGAATCAAGAGGGTGTCTATGTGACCGAAGAGGGCGTGTTGTTCTCGGCGCGTGCGTTGATGCCGGTCCACCCGGATGCCGCAGAACCGAGCAGCGCGCCGAAACCTGCAGGCAAGAAAACATCCAGTCCGCTGCGTAGCGTGGATGCTCAGGATGCAGGGTCGGGTGATGAAGATCCGGACCCATCCACTCCACCCGCAGCGCCGAGTCCGTCAGGTGGTAATCGCCCCAGTCTACGGGTCGTGAAATAGTTCTTATATTTCCTGCTGCAGAGATCAGAGAGCTCCGGTCCGCACGCAGCCTTCAGTAAAAAACCCGGCTTCGGCCGGGTTTTTTACGCTAGGAGGTGGGTGCGATGGGCAGGCTCTTGCCCGGGTTTAGAATGTTGTTGGGGTCAAAGGTGCGCTTGATGTTGCGCATTAGCTCAAGGGTGGGTGCATCAACCTCTTGATCGATGTAGTCGCGTTTCTCCAACCCGACGCCATGTTCACCCGACAGGCTGCCTTCGAGTTGAATCACTGTTTTGAAAAGATCGGCGAGTGCGTGATGCGCGCGCGCCAACTCATCGCCACGTTCGGGGTGCACCAAAAGATTTACATGCAGATTGCCATTGCCGGCGTGGCCGAAATTCACAATCGGTAGCTGATATTGCACGCCGAGCTGCTCGATGTGTTCGATCAGCGTTGGGATTTGGGTGACCGGCACGACCACATCTTCGTTGATCTTCTTCGGCGCCAGGCTGCGCAGCACCGGGGACAGCGCCTTGCGCACGGACCAGAGCGCATCAACTTCGGCTTGGCTGGCAGCAGGTTTCACTTCTAAGGCTTCGTGGGTCTCACCTTGTGCAGCCGCAATCACGGCGTCTTGCATCCCATCGATACAGCTCTGGGGGCCATCGACTTCGATCATCAACAAGGCGCGGGTGCCTTCGGGCAAATCGTCGGGTCGTTTGCCGGCGGTCATGTCGATGCAGTGATGATCGAGAAACTCCAGCGCGCAGGGGGTAACCGGCTGCGCCATGATGCGCGCTACCGCACGCGCGGCCGCGTGCACATCGCGATAGGCAACCCGCAAGGTGCGTTTGGTTTCCGCGAGGGGGGTAAGTTTGAGTGCGGCTTCGGTGATGACGGCGAGTGTGCCTTCTGAGGCGACCAACAAACGCGTGAGGTCATAACCGACCACGCCCTTGGTGGTGAGGCTGCCGCTGCGGATTTCTTGTCCGTTTGCGGTGACTGCGCGCAAGCCCAACACGTTTTCACGCACCGTGCCGTATTTCACTGCGCGCGGCCCGCCTGCGCCGGTCGCGAGGTTGCCGCCGATGGTGCAATAGGCGGCGCTACTTGGATCAGGTGCCCAAAAGAAGCCGTGTTCTCCTGCGGCTTGCTGCACTTCGGCATTGGTCACGCCAGGCTCGGCAATCAACAAACGATTTCCAGGATCCACGCGCAGAATCTTGCGCATACGTTCCAACGAGAGCACCAGGCCATTCTCAATCGCTGTGGTCGCGCCGGTGGTTGCAGTGCCGCGTCCGCGCGCGGTAACCGGAACCTGATGCTGATTACAGAGCTTGAGGGTTTGCGCGACTTCGCTATGCGTTTCGGCAAGGACCACCAACGCGGGTTGGCCGTGACGCCGGCTGTTGTCGAAGCCATAGGCGAGGCACTCCGCAGGATCGCTGAGGAGACGTTCGCGTGGGAGGAAGGTTTGGAGTGCGGCGTGTAGCGCAGGAATTGCGCTGCGTGCGGTGTCGTTCAAGTTGGCGACAGCTTAGTCGGTGATCTCGAACAACTGCACAATGCGTTGCACACCACTGACACCGCTGGTGAGTTCGGTTGCTCGTTTCGCTTCGGCTTGCGTGACCAGTCCCATCAGGTAAACCACACCGTTTTCACTAACGACCTTGATGCGGTCTGCGGCGAGTTCGTCATCGCCAATAAAGACCGCCTTGACGCGCGTGGTCAGACTGACATCGCTGGCACGTGTGAGGGTAGAGCTGGGTGCGGCAATCGTGATCTTGTTATGTACGCGACGCACCTTCGGTTGTTCGCGCACGATTTGTTCGGCCTTGCTGCGCAAGGCTTCGGTCGGTGCTTCTCCGCTGAGCAAGATGATGAAGTTGTAGCTGGTGATGTTGATGTGCGCCTGCGCAGAAAGCTCCGCATCGTTGGAGATCGCAGAGGCGGCCTTCAGCTCAATCAGTTGGTCATCAATCAGGGTGCCAAGGGTGCGTGACTCCCGTGCAACGGCCGTGGCACCGGCTGCGCCAGCGCCAACAGTTGCGGGTGCGCACCCTGCGAGAAGCGAGAGTCCAGCGACTACGATTAGGGTTTTGCTCAGAAGGTGCATGCGTATCTCCGCGAGGCTGCGTTGTGAACGGCAAGATTGAATGCTACGAGATCATACGGGTAGGTTGTGCAAACCGCCATCCAAAAACCGGCTTAAGACCGGTTGAAATGCTGCGTTTGCGTTGGGTGAATACTCACGCATTTGCAGAAAACGCGCGCCGAATCCAGCGTATCTCGCCGGCTTCGGGTGTGCCGTCGATCACAATCGCGTCAAAGCGTAACGCGGCGTTACGCCATTCAGGATGTTGCTGGAGCCAGAGCTGTGCGAGTCGAATCAGGCGCTGTTGTTTGGCTGGATCGATCGACGCAGCGGCCCCACCAAATTGGGTGCTGCGCCGCTGGCGGATTTCTGTGATCGCGATGCAGTCCTCTTCTTGCAGGATTAGATCGATCTCGCCGAGGCGCGTGCGATAATTCTGCGCTATGACCTCTACGCCCTGTTGCTCAAGCCAACGTGCGACACGTTGTTCGGCTCGATAGCCGCCGGCGCGGGCGTTGCGACCACGCTGCTGGCGTTGTTGTGGGGCAGGTGTTTTTGAATTCATTTCAGGTTCAGCATGTCTCTTTCTGATTCCGATCGTACTCCTCAAGACCCAGATTTGCCCGAGCTCGCTTTGCGCAGGCCTGAGGCCTTGCTTCGTGGGGCGCTGTATGTGGTTGCCACTCCGATTGGACATCTCGGCGAGATGTCGCCACGCGCGGTGGATGTCTTGTCGCGGGTCGACGTTATCCTTGCGGAAGACACGCGCCATAGTGCTAAGTTGTTACGCCATTTCGGGATTCATACGCCGTTGCAGGCCCTGCATGCCTTTAATGAGGCGGGCAAGGTGGATGCTGTCCTGGCCCGCTTGCAGGCTGGGGAAACGCTGGCTCTGGTTTCAGATGCCGGAACCCCGTTGTTGAGTGATCCCGGATTTCCAGTGGTGCGGGCCGCGCGTGAGGCAGGAATTACGGTGCGTACGGTCGCGGGGCCGAGTGCGTTGATTGCGGCGCTGGCGATTGCGGGCTTACCCGTCGATCGTTTTGCTTTCGAAGGTTTTTTGCCGGCGAAGGCGGCGGCGCGCCGTGCGCACTTGCAAGCACTGGCCCAAGAGGCGCGGAGTGTGGTGTTTTATGAGTCGCCGCATCGTCTGCTCGATACGCTGGCAGATTTGGCTGCAGTATTTGGTGCCGAACGCGAAGGATTTGTGGCGCGCGAGCTCACCAAGAGCTACGAAGATGTGAAGCTTGCGCCATTGTCTGAATTGCTGCGTTGGGTGGAAGATGATCCCGCGCAGCCGCGTGGGGAATATGTCCTTGGAGTGCACGGAGCGCCGGTGCAAGATAAGGATGAGGCGTTTGCCCGCAAGCTGTTTACACGCCTTAGCCAAGAGCTGCCGCCAGGCCGCGCGGCCAAAGTAGTGGCCGAGCTCACGGGCGTGCCGCGAAATGTGGTTTATGCTTGGGCGACCGACGAAAAACCCTGAAAAATCATTCCATTACCGCTATGCTGCGCGCCGGGAGTCGGCCAGGCAGTCGCTGTCGCTTTGCGGCAGAGGAAAGTCCGGGCTCCATAGGGCAGAGCGCCAGATAACGTCTGGGCGACGTGAGTCGACGGAAAGTGCCGCAGAAAGTAAACCGCCGATGGCCTCGAGCTTCGGCTCGGCACAGGTAAGGGTGAAAGGGTGCGGTAAGAGCGCACCGCGCAGTCGGTAACGGCTGTGGCAGGGTAAACCCCGCTCGGAGCAAGGCCAAATAGGGGAACAATGCCGCGGCCCGCGGTGTTCTCGGGTAGGCTGCTTGAGGTTCGCGGTGACGCGGATCCCAGAGGAATGACTGTCCACGACAGAACCCGGCTTATCGGCCGACTCCC
>CAZZIQ010000068.1:0-5583 GCA_964654355.1 uncultured Piscirickettsiaceae bacterium | reverse complement strand
GCACGTTTTACAAACGAACGAATTTCGCGTCGCGGATGCGGCGCTGCGACATCATTCATCGGATTTAGAAGAAGGTGCCGTCAATGGGCGAAGAGGCGCTGGCATAACGCTTGCGCGGCATACGTCCGGCAAGAAACGCTTCACGCCCGGCTTGGATCGCTTTCTTCATTGCCGAGGCCATTAATACTGGATCGCGCGCTTCAGCAATCGCGGTGTTCATCAACACCCCATCACAACCGAGTTCCATCGCAATGGCGGCATCGGACGCAGTACCGACCCCAGCATCGACCAGAATTGGCACCTTGGCATTCTCAACAATCTCGAGAATGTTGTAGCGGTTTTGAATGCCGAGACCCGAGCCAATCGGTGCAGCGAGTGGCATCACTGCAATGCAACCAATCTCCTCGAGGGATTTCGCAATGAGCGGGTCATCGCTGGTGTAGACCATCACATCAAAGCCGTCGGCGACCAACTGTTCGGCTGCGATCAAGGTTTGGCGCACATCCGGATACAAAGTTTTTTGATCGCCCAGCACTTCCAGCTTGACCAGCGAATGACCATCCAACAATTCGCGCGCCAGTTTGCAGGTGCGTACCGCATCGTCTGCGGTGTAACAGCCCGCCGTATTCGGCAGGATGGTGTACTTCGAGGGGGGCACCGCATCGAGCAAGTTTGGTTCGCCCGGATTCTGGCCAATGTTGGTGCGACGAATCGCAACCGTAATGATCTCGGCGCCACTGGCTTCGGTCGCCGCGCGGGTTTCGTCGAGATCTTTGTATTTGCCAGAGCCCACCAGCAGGCGTGAATGGTAGGTTTTCCCAGCGAGTGTCAGCGTGTCTTCCATGACCGTTCCCAAATTGTCTGTGTGTCTCGTGATGTTGCGTGGCTGTCTCAGCCGCCACCAATGGCATGCACGACCTCAACCGCGTCGCCTTCCTGCAGCAGATGCGTGGCATGCAGGCTGCGCGGAATGATCTCGCGATTTACTTCCACCGCGATGCGTTTTCCGGTGAGCCCAAGTTTGGCCACCAGATCGGCCAGTGTGCTGTCATCTGCGAGCGCTTTGGCGTCGCCATTGAGTTGAATCTGCATGAGTTTTCATGTGTTTTGACACCCGCTCGGGCGCACCCCAAAATCTGCGCTCGCGCGGGTGTAGTTCAATGGTAGAACGGCAGCTTCCCAAGCTGCATACGAGGGTTCGATTCCCTTCACCCGCTCCAGATTATGACCGAAAGCCGCGCATTCTTCGCGTGGAATGAGCGAGTTTTCCCATGCGTATTGTGATTCGCCTTCTCTTAGGCCTGTTGGGTTTGATCGTCGTTATCGCGGTTGGCGCCGCGGTCTGGGCCCGTTTTTTCTTTGATGCAGATACCTATCGGCCGCAAATCGAGGCGCAGATTGAGGAAAAACTCGGCCGTGATATTACGCTCGGCTCGGGTCTGTCCCTATCGTTGTTGCCATGGTTGGGCGTGGAGACGGGCGCAGTCACCTTAGCCAATGTGACGGATGTGGATGTACCGATGTTGCAGGCCCGTCGTGCGCGCGTTGCGGTGCGGGTTTTGCCTTTGCTCACCGGCGCGATCGAGGCGGACACGGTGGAGCTGGATGGTGTGGTGTTGCATCTGCAGCGTGACGCGTCGGGCAAAGGCAATTGGGAATTCGCGCAACCAGCGGCGCAGGCCGATCCAACATCGTCGAACGATCCTGCGAAATCCGCATTGGCGTTGGCCGTAGTTGGTGGCGTGCGTATGCAAAACGCCGAGATTCATTGGCGTGATGCGCAGACCGGTCAAGTCGTTGTCTTACGCGACGTGAATCTCGAAGCCGGTGCATATCATTCGGAGTCGGATTGGCCGATCCAACTCTCGGCCGACTATCAGTTGGCGGAAGGCCAGAGCGCACAGCGTGGCCGCTTTGCCGTCGATACCAATCTCTCGGTGGATCTTGCGACGCATCAGCTCACGCTCAAGGCGCTGAACGCGACCTTGAATGACAGCACGCTGAAAGGTGAGTTGACGGTTCTCTTGGGCCAGTCGATTCCGGGTTTGCGTTTCAACTTGTCACTCGATCGCTTGGATATGGATCGCTATCTCAAGTCTTCGAATGCAGCGGCGTCGCAGGCAAAAGCCGATCCCGTGACCGCTACGGCTGCTGCTGCAACTCAATTGCCGGTGGAGTTGGTTCGGCAGTTGGATGTCGATGGGCGCGTGCAGGTTGGCTGGTTGCGTGGCTTTGGCTTAGAGGTCGAAAACGCCACGCTGGTGCTTAAGGCAAAAGATGGCGTGTTAACGCTTGAGCCGGTACGCGGCGATTTCTATCGTGGCAGCTATGACGGCGTCGTGGCTTTGGATGCGCGCGCAGAGCCGGCAACTGTGCGTATGCAAGAAAAAATTCAGAATGTCGATGCGGGCGCATTGATTGCCGCATTGACTGGACAAAGCGGTTTGCGTGGACGGATGAATGCCGAGCTGGATGTGCAAGCACAAGGTGCAGATACGCAAGTCTTGCTGCAGACCTTACAAGGCGAGGTACGCGCCGATTTGAGTGAAGCCGTTCTTGAGGGTATTAATCTTGGACAGCTGGTGCGCCAAGCCGCCGCCGCGATTGAAGGGCAGCCCATGCCGCAATCCGATGCGGCCAATGAAACGCGTTTGGTCGATCTGCAGCTGGTGAGCTATGTGCACAACGGCATTGCGCAAGTCGAGCGTTTGTTGGCCAGCACGGATCTGTTAATGCTCACCGGCGAAGGTCAGATCAATCTGTTGGAACAAACCTTGGCGCTCAATCTACAAGCTGAAGTTGCGTTGAATGAGGCACAAGGCTTGCCCAAGGAATTGCGCCGCTTACAAGGCAAGCCGTTTCCGATCAAACTCACCGGCGTGTGGAATGCACCGAAAGTGGAAGTCGATGTTGAACAGGCCTTGAAAGCCGTGGTGCAAGAAAAGCTGCAAGAGAAGTTGGAGCGTGAAATCCAAGAACGTTTTGGGGGCGCTGGCTTGTTTGATTTGTTGGGTGGACAAGGCGGCTTCTTAGGCGCGCCGGTTGAGGAAGGCCCGCGTCCGGTGCGCCCGGTGGCACCAAATCTTCCCAATGCACCGCAAGCGCCGAGCAATGCAGCGCCCGCAGCTGAGACGGTAACGGAGCCCGTCGCAGAAGCTGCTTCGGCGGCACCTGAAAAAACCGATGCGCAAAAGCTCGAGGAAGAATTACAACGTGGCCTTGAGGATGCCTTGCGCGGTTTGTTCCGCTGATGCGCTTGTCGATTGATGGCTTCTGACTTCGCCTCTGCCGTGCTGCAATGGCATGCGCAGCACGGACGCCATGGCTTGCCCTGGCAGCAGCCACGCTCGGCGTATCGGGTGTGGGTTTCCGAAATCATGCTGCAGCAAACACGGGTCGAAACTGTGTTGGCATATTTTCAACGCTTCATGCAACGCTTTCCGGATGTTGCCACGCTTGCGAATGCACCCATTGATGAGGTGCTCGGGCTCTGGTCGGGTCTTGGCTACTACGCGCGTGCGCGCAATCTGCATCGTGCTGCACAACAGATACATGAACAGTACGCGGATGAATTTCCGCGCGATGTTGCGGCGCTTGAAGCCTTGCCCGGGATTGGTCGTTCAACTGCGGCAGCGATTGCGTCTTTAGCATTTGATCTGCCGCATGCGATTCTGGATGGCAATGTGAAGCGTGTGTTTGCGCGTCAGTTCGCATTACGTGACTGGCCCGGGACGACCGCTAATCTCAAACGTCTTTGGCATGCTGCAGAAACGCAGATGCCCGCAACGCAGTGCGCGGACTACACCCAAGCTATCATGGATCTTGGCGCGACCCTGTGCACGCCGCGCAATCCACAATGTGCCGACTGCCCAGTCGCGACATCCTGCCAAGCCAAGCAGCAAGGTCTAGAGCAAGACATTCCGGCGCCGAAGCCACGCAAGGCGCTGCCTGTGCGCAGTTGCTTAATGGCGATTGCGCAAAATGCAGCGAATGAGGTGTGGCTGGAGCGGCGGCCGAATTCAGGCATTTGGGGCGGGCTGTGGACTTTGCCCCAGTTTGAGGTGCTTGATACGTTTTTGGCATGGGCGCCGGCCCAGGTTATGGACGAAGCGGACGCGCCAGATCCGATACGACACACATTCAGTCATTTCCACCTCGACATCGAGCCGCGTCAGCTGCGTTTTACGACGACGGCAGAAGTAACCCCCGCATTGACCAACGAAGCGACTAAGGGGGCTTGGTATACTCCAGCCCAATGCATGGCGTTGGGGCTACCTGCCCCGGTTCGTCGCCTGCTCGAGCAGCAGTTCCCTATTTACGATTGAACGGAGACGACCATGACCCGAATGGTGCAATGCGCAAAACTCGGCCGCGAAGCCGAAGGTTTAGAGCGTCCGACCTACCCCGGTGCGTTGGGTGAACGCATTTTCAATGAGGTTTCGAAAGAAGCATGGCAGCAGTGGCTGAAGCACCAGACCATGCTGATCAACGAGAACCGCCTCTCGGTAGTAGACCCGAAAGCGCGCAAGTTTCTGGAAGAACAGATGGAAAAGTTCTTCTTTGGTGGGGGCGCAGATATGCCCACGGGGTTTGTGCCGCCGGCCAAATAGGTCTTTCGTGTCGGGTCCACGCTGCTGGAGGCCTGCCTGCTTGACCCCTAGGGTGCGCATCGGGAGAATACGCGCCTCGTCTGAATTACATGGCCCGGTAGCTCAGTTGGTAGAGCAGCGGATTGAAAATCCGCGTGTCGGCAGTTCGATTCTGCCCTGGGCCACCATTTTCCTTTCCTCCCTTGGATGAGTCGCGCAATGTCCCACGATCCGAGCAAGATCGAAGACTGCATCGAAGCGATTGCCCAGCAGGGCTGCCAATACACCCGTGAGGTATTGGCGATGTTTCGCGAAGGAACGATTCCAAGTGAGGTGATCCATTTGAGCCTTGATGAGCGTGCGCTGGTGCACGCCGAGCTCAAGGCGGTGATGGATGTTTATGGTGAAGATTGTTCGATTGATCAGCTGATCAACGATGCAGGCCTGAACCGTTAAACCTAGATTACTCTTCAGGTGTTGAGATAGGCGGCCCAGTCTCGCCACGTTGCACCGAATACAAAAAATTCCGGATTCAACAGCGAGTCTTTGGTGTTGTAACGCAAAGGTTGCATTTGTGTGTCGGTAACAAAACCACCGGCCGCTTCAACGATGGCTTGTGCAGCGGCGGTGTCCCATTCTGAGGTGGGGCCAAAGCGCGGATACAAATCGGCTTTGCCTTCGGCAATCAAACAGGACTTGAGCGAGCTGCCCATCGGGAACAGTTCGTAATCACCGACCTGTTCCAGGAAATCTTTCACCCGCGAACTACCATGCGAGCGACTGCCGGCGACCACGATGTGTGGCCCTTCAATTTCACGTGCGCGAATGGCAACGGCTTCATGTCCGGGCGATTGACGCCAAGCGCCGAGCTTGAGTGCGCCGGTATACAGCACGCCTGAGACTGGAACCTGAATTACGCCGAGGGTGGCTTGGTGGTTTTCAATCAAGGCGATGTTGACGGTGAACTCGCCATTGCGATCAATGAATTCGCGTG
>CAZZIQ010000067.1:0-5772 GCA_964654355.1 uncultured Piscirickettsiaceae bacterium | reverse complement strand
TGTCTGCGAACGCACCCGGACGAACGGCATTGTCTAAGTAGTCGCAGTCTTCCAAAACGTCGCGTGCCCACAGCGCATAGTCTTCCCAGTCGGTTGCCATGTGAAACAAGCCGTTGGGCGCAAGACGTTCGGCGAGCAGCTCAACGAAGGCAGGTTGTACGAGACGACGCTTGTGATGTTTTTTCTTGTGCCACGGATCTGGAAAGAACAGATACACCGCAGCCAGAGAGGCGGGCGCAACATGGTCGCGCAACACTTCAGCGGCATCGTCTTGCATCACGCGTAGATTGGTGAGGCCGCGCTCTTCAATCAGGTTGAGCAAGCGTCCCACGCCCGGTTCGTGCACCTCGATGCCGAGAAAATTTACATCAGGTGCATTGGCCGCCATCTCGGCGAGGGTGTCGCCCATGCCAAAACCAATTTCGAAATGCACCGGCGCATCGCGCTCAAATAATGCAGTGAAATCAAATACACCTTTTGGACGCGTCGCACCATAACGAGGCCATAGTTCTTGCAGCGCGCGTGCCTGACTTTGGGTCAGGCGTCCTGCACGTTTTACAAACGAACGAATTTCACGTCGCGGATGCGACGCTGTGGAATCATTCATTGGGCTTAGAAGAACGTGCCGTCAATGGGTGAGGATGCGCTGGCATAACGCTTGCGCGGCATGCGCCCAGCTAGAAACGCTTCGCGACCGGCTTGAATGGCTTTCTTCATCGCCGAAGCCATCAACACAGGATCGCGAGCTTCGGCGATCGCGGTATTCATCAGGACACCATCGCAGCCGAGCTCCATCGCAATCGCAGCGTCGGACGCGGTGCCCACGCCGGCATCAACCAGAATCGGTACCTTGGCGTTCTCAACAATCTCCAGAATGTTGTAGCGATTCTGAATGCCCAAGCCTGAGCCAATCGGCGCGGCCAGCGGCATGACTGCGATGCAGCCGATCTCTTCGAGCGATTTTGCAATCAGCGGATCGTCGCTGGTATAGACCATGACATCAAAGCCATCGGCCACCAGCTGCTCGGCTGCGATTAGGGTCTGGCGCACATCCGGGTAGAGTGTTTTCTGGTCACCCAGCACTTCCAGTTTCACCAGCGAATGACCATCCAACAATTCGCGCGCGAGCTTGCAGGTGCGCACCGCATCGTCTGCGGTGTAGCAGCCCGCCGTGTTCGGGAGAATGGTGTATTGCGACGGCGGCACGACATCGAGCAAATTGGGCTCACCCGGGTTTTGGCCGATGTTGGTGCGACGAATTGCGACGGTGATGATCTCTGCGCCGCTGGCTTCTGTCGCCGCGCGGGTTTCCTCAAGGTCCTTATATTTGCCGGACCCGACCAGCAGGCGCGAATGGTAGGTTTTCCCAGCGAGTGTCAGCGTGTCTTCCATGACCGTTCCCAAATTTTCTGTGTGTCTCGTGATGGTGTGTGCGTGTTTCAGCCACCGCCAATGGCGTGGACGACCTCAACCGCATCACCTTCCTGCAACGCATGCGTGGCATGCAAGCTGCGAGGAATGATCTCGTGATTCACTTCAATCGCGATTCGTTTGCCCGTGAGTGCTAAATCTTCGACCAGATCTGCGAGTGTACTGTCGTCTGCGAGCGTTTTCGGCTCGCCATTGAGTTGAATTTGCATGGGTTTTCGTTTGTTTTGACACTCGCTCGGGCGCACTCCAAAATCAGCGCTCGTGCGGGTGTAGTTCAATGGTAGAACGGCAGCTTCCCAAGCTGCATACGAGGGTTCGATTCCCTTCACCCGCTCCAGATTATGACCGAAAGCCGCGCATTCTTCGCGTGGAATGAGTGAGTTCCCCCATGCGCATATTGATTCGCCTTGTTTTGGGCCTAGTGGGCTTGATTCTTGTTGTTGCCATCGGGGCAGCCGTTTGGCTGCGTTTCTTCTTCGATGCCGATGCCTATCGCCCACAAATCGAGACGCAGATTGAGGCGCAATTGGGCCGTGATGTCACGCTGGGCTCAGGATTGTCGCTGTCGCTTCTGCCGTGGTTGGGTCTTGAAACCGGCATGTTGCAGTTGGCTAACGTTGACGGGGTAGAGGCGCCACTACTGCAAGCCCGTCGCGCGCGGGTTGCGGTGCGGGTTTTGCCACTGTTGCGCGGTGCGATTGAGGCGGACACGGTTGAGTTGGATGGCGTCGTGTTGCATCTGCAGCGTGATGCGTCCGGCCAGGGCAATTGGGAATTCGCGAAAAAGACGGCGCAGGCCGATGAAACATCGCCAAGCGACCCTACGAAATCTGCGCTTGCCTTGGCTGCGATTGGCGGGGTGCGCATGCAAAACGCCGAGATCCACTGGCGGGATGCGCAGGCGGGCCAAGTTGTTGCATTACGAGACGTGAATCTTGAAGCCGGCGCCTATCGTTCGGAGTCGGACTGGCCGATTCAACTCTCGGCCGACTATCAGGTGGCGGAAGGCGAGAATGCACAGCGCGGCCGTTTTGCCATGAATACCCATCTCGCGGTGGATCTTGCGGCAAAGACGCTCACCCTCAAGGCGCTGAACGCGAACTTGAATGACAGCACGCTGAAAGGTGAGTTGACGATGCTCCTGGGCACGTCGATTCCGGGCTTGCGCTTCAATCTGTCGCTGGATCGTTTAGACCTTGATCGTTATCTCGAGTCTTCTAAAAAAACTTCTGTGGCGCAGACGAAAGCGGACCCGGTAACTGCGGCGGCGGCTGTAGCAACGCAATTGCCAGTGGATTTGGTGCGACAGCTGGATGTGGATGGGCGATTGCGTGTTGGTTGGTTGCGTGGCTTTGGTTTGGAAGTTGAAAACGCTTCACTTGTGCTGAAAGCAAAAGATGGCGTGTTGTCGCTGGAGCCCTTGCGTGGCGATTTCTATCGCGGCAGCTATGACGGCGTGGTGGCCTTGGATGCGCGTGCTGAGCCGGCGACGGTGCGTATGCAAGAAAAAATTCAGAATGTGGATGCCGGCGCATTGATTACGGCATTGACTGGGCAAGGTGGTTTGCGTGGTCGCATGAATGCCGAGCTGGATGTGCAGGCGCAAGGCGAAGACACCCACGCCTTGTTACAAACCCTACAAGGCGAAGTGCGCGCCGATCTGAGCGAGGCCGTGCTTGAGGGGATTAATCTGAGCCAGCTGGTACGCCAAGCTGCCGCCGCGATTGAAGGTCAACCCATGCCGCAATCTGATGCCGCAAACGAAACTCGTTTGGTGGATCTGCAGCTGGTGAGTTATGTACATAACGGTATTGCTCAGGTCGAGCGGTTGTTGGCCAGTACCGACTTGTTGGTGTTGTCAGGGCAGGGTCAGATCAATTTGCTCGAGCAAACGGTGGCCTTGAATCTGCAAGCCGAGGTTGCTTTGAATGAAGCACAAGGCTTGCCTCGCGAGTTGCGTCGTCTGCAAGGGAAGCCCTTCCCAATCAAGCTTACGGGTGCGTGGAATGCACCGAAGGTTGAAGTGGATGTTGAGCAGGCCTTGAAAGCCGTGGTGCAGGAGAAGCTACAAGAAAAACTTGAGCGGGAAATTCAAGAGCGTTTTGGCGGCGCCGGTTTATTTGATTTACTGGGTGGGCAAGGCGGCTTTTTGGGCGCGCCTGTCGATGAAGGTCCGCGTCCGGTACGTCCAGTCGCACCGAATCTACCCAATGCACCGCAAGCACCAAGTAACGCTGCGCCTGCTGATGAGCCAGCCGCAGCGTCTGCTGCAGAAGCTGCGCCGCAAGCCCCCGAAAAAACCGATGCAGAAAAGCTTGAAGAACAATTGCAACGCGGTCTTGAGGATGCCTTGCGCGGCTTGTTCCGCTGATGTTCCTGTCGATTCATGTCTTCTGAATTTGCAGCAGCCTTGCTGTGTTGGCATGCGCAGCATGGACGCCATGATTTACCGTGGCAGCAACCTCGTTCAGCCTATCGAGTCTGGGTTTCCGAAATCATGCTGCAGCAAACCCGGGTTGAAACCGTGTTGGCATATTTCCAGCGCTTCATGCAGCGCTTTCCGGATGTGGCCACGTTAGCGCAAGCCCCCTTGGATGATGTGCTCGCGCATTGGTCGGGGCTCGGCTATTACGCGCGTGCTCGTAACCTGCATCGTGCTGCACAACACATTCATCAACAGTTTGCGGATGAATTCCCTTCAGATGTCGAAGCCCTAGAAGCCCTGCCGGGGATTGGTCGTTCAACGGCAGCAGCGATTGCCTCATTGGCGTTTGATCAGCCTCGTGCCATTTTGGATGGCAATGTGAAGCGCGTGTTTGCGCGGCAAATTGCATTGCGTGATTGGCCCGGAACGAGCGTCAACCTCAAGCGTCTTTGGCAAGTAGCAGAGGCACATATGCCCAAGATCCATTGCGCAGACTACACTCAAGCCATCATGGACCTCGGTGCAACCCTATGCACGCGGCGTAATCCGCAGTGTTCTGTCTGTCCCGTCGCGACTTCCTGCCAAGCCAAACAGCTGGGTCTTGAGCAAGACATTCCTGCGCCCAAACCACGCAAAACACTTCCCGTACGTAGTTGCCTGATGGCGTTTGCGCAAAACGCAGCGAACGACGTATGGCTGGAGCAACGTCCGGGTTCGGGTATTTGGGGTGGGCTCTGGACCCTGCCGCAGTTTGCGAGCATGGATGAGCTTTTGGCATGGGCGCCAGCTCGTATGGCTGCGGAGATGGATGCATTGGAGTCCTTGCCCGAACCCATACGCCATACCTTCAGCCATTTTCATCTCGACATCGAGCTGCGCCATTTGCGGCTGATGACCACAGCCGATGCAATCCCCCGATTGACCCACGAAGCGATCAGGGGTGCTTGGTATACTCCAGCGCAGTGCATGGCGTTGGGGCTGCCCGCCCCGGTTCGTCGCCTGCTCGAGCAGCAGTTCCACATACACGATTGAACGGAGACGACCATGACCCGAATGGTGCAATGCACAAAACTTGGCCGCGAAGCGGAAGGACTGGAGCGTCCAACCTATCCCGGCGCCCTCGGTGAACGCATTTTCAACGAAGTCTCCAAAGAGGCCTGGCAGCAGTGGCTGCAGCACCAGACCATGCTGATTAACGAAAACCGCTTATCCGTGGTCGATCCGAAGGCGCGTAAGTTTTTGGAAGAACAGATGGAAAAGTTCTTTTTTGGCGGCGGGTCGGACATGCCTACCGGGTTTGTGCCGCCGGCGAAATAGGCCACCATGCCTCATTGGTATGACGTGGTCCCTGCCAGCTTGACCCTTGGGGTGCGCATCGGGAGAATACGCGCCTCGTCTAAACGACATGGCCCGGTAGCTCAGTTGGTAGAGCAGCGGATTGAAAATCCGCGTGTCGGCAGTTCGATTCTGCCCTGGGCCACCATTTTCCCTTCTTCCCGTGGATGAGTCGCGCAATGTCCACCGATCCAAGCAAGATCGAAGACTGCATCGAAGCGATTGCCCAGCAGGGCTGCCAGTACACTCGTGAGGTCTTGGCGATGTTTCGCGAGGGAGCGATTCCTAGTGAAGTGATCCACTTGAGCATCGATGAGCGTGCGGTGGTGCACGCCGAGCTCAAAGCAGTCATGGATGTTTACGGTGAAGATTGTCCGATTGATCAGCTGATCAATGATGCCGGCTTGAATCACTGATCAGGTGTTGAGGTAGGCGGCCCAGTCCCGCCACGTCGCCCCGAATACAAAAAATTCCGGATTGAGTAGTGAGTCTTTGGTGTTGTAACGCAAAGGCTGCATCTGCGTGTCGGTAACGAAGCCGCCGGCGGCTTCAACGATGGCCTGTGCCGCAGCGGTGTCCCA
>CAZZIQ010000066.1:0-5850 GCA_964654355.1 uncultured Piscirickettsiaceae bacterium | reverse complement strand
GCCGTCGCCAACAGGAAGGCCGACGCCAGCGCCAGTACAATCCACGAGCTTTCCATTCACGGACTTCCTTCAGTTATGCGTGTTCCCCGCCTCTATCAACCTGGCCACTATCAGACCGGCGACACCCTCGACTTAGAGGAGGATGCGCTGCGACATGCTGTGCACGTGTTGCGTCTGCGCAGCGGCGATACCGTGCGCCTATTCAACGGGCTAGGCGGGGAATTCGCTGCCGTGCTCGCCGAAGTCGGCCGTCGCAAAGCAACCGTTACTGTAGGAGAGTTTGCGCAAGTCGAGGTCGAATCGCCACTGGCAATCACGCTGTGGCAAGGCATTTCCCGCGGCGAGCGGATGGACTACACCATCCAAAAGGCGGTCGAGCTCGGCGTGCACATCATTCAGCCGGTGTTCACCCAACGCAGCGTGGATTTAAAAGACGATCGGGCAGAGAAACGTCAACAGCACTGGCAGCGCGTCGCGATCAGCGCCTGTGAACAATGCGGCCGTAATCGCATCCCCGCGATTCGTCCACCACAGAACCTGCTCAACCTATTGGATGTACGCGCCGAACAGAACGATGCGCTGCGGCTGTTCCTCGATAGCCATGCTGCGACACCACTCCCCGACACCTTAACAACACCTGGGGTGATTCTGCTGGCCGGCCCCGAAGGTGGTTTTTCCGAGGAAGAGCGGCGTGCGATTGCTGCCGCCGACTTTCAAGCCACGCTACTTGGCCCACGGATCTTGCGCACGGAAACCGCTGCGGTAGCAGCGCTAGCCGTGATTCAAGCGCGTTGGGGCGACTTCTAACGCGACTTTGCCGCACAATGGCACTACGCTAGACGCTTTGCAGAAACGCTATGCTCTCTTCCACCGTTCCTCATCTCACAACTGCACTCACTGGCCCTTTGCTGGAGCTGGAATCGCATCTGCTCGCCAAGCAGAGTGAGATTGAGCATTGGCTGCGAAGTGAGTGGCGTTCAAGTCCAGCGCCGTTCTACAGCTCGGTTGATTTGCGCAATGCGGGTTTCAAGCTTGCCCCGGTGGACACCAACCTTTTCTCGGCCGGATTTAACAACCTCAATCCCGCGTTTTTTCCCTTGGCCGTACAGGCAGTACAAACCGCAATTGAGCGATTGTGTCCTTCCGCCTGCAACGTATTGCTGGTTCCTGAAAATCACACACGCAACACGTTTTATTTAGAAAGCCTCGCAACCCTACGCGAAATCATTCATCTCGCTGGCTTTGATGTACGCATTGGCAGCCTGCTTGCCGACCTAGAACAACCCGAGGTCATCGAATTGCCGCTCGGACGCAGCGTGCGTCTTGAACCCCTTCGTCGCCATGGTAATCAAGTTGGCGTGGATGGTTTCACGCCATGCGTTGTGCTGATGAACAATGACCTCAGCGAAGGCGTGCCCGAAATTCTGCAAGGCCTCGATCAAGCCATCACGCCACCCTTGGAATTGGGCTGGTCGCATCGCTTGAAATCAGGTCACTTTCGTCACTACCGCGAAGTCGCGGCAAGCTTTTCCGAACGCATTGGCATTGATCCATGGCTGATTGATCCGCTGTTTGAAAAATGTGGCGAGATCGACTTTCTGGCACGCGAAGGCGAAGAATGTCTAGCCGAACATGTTGATCATCTACTCGCCAATATTCGCCGTAAATACAGTGAGTACAACGTGGATCGACCAGCGTTTGTGCTGGTAAAAGCGGATGCCGGAACGTACGGCATGGGCGTGATGACGGTGCATGATGCCAGCGAGATCAAAGACCTCAATCGCAAGCAGCGCACACGCATGGCGAAATCCAAGGGCGGGCGTGAGATTAGCCAAGTTATCTTGCAAGAAGGCGTATACACCTTCGAGACGCTCGGCCAAGCTGTGGCTGAACCTGTGGTCTATCTCATCGACCACTTCGTCGTGGGCGGCTTCTATCGTGTACATACCGCGCGTGGCGCGAATGAAAACTTGAATGCGCCCGGTATGCACTTTGAACCCTTGTCGTTCGTGCAGCCATTAAACGTACCCGATCCGACCCAAGCACCCGATGCCCAACCCAATCGGTTTTATGCCTACGGCGTCATTGCGCGTCTCGCAACGCTTGCCGCTGCACGCGAAGCGCGCGCTACACTGCAAACTGATGAGACCCAACCGGAGACCAGCGCATGAGCACCCGAGTTCGCCTCGGCATGATCATGGATCCGATCGCAGAGATCACGCCCCACAAAGACAGCAGCTTCGCCATGTTGCTCGCTGCGCAGAAGCGTGGCTGGGAACTGCGTTACATCGAACCACGCGATTTGTTCTTGTACGAAGGGCAACCATTCGCCACTTCACATGCGATTGAAGTGCGCGACAACAACGAAGACTGGTTCACCTTAAGCGAACCTGCAGTTGAAGCGCTCGATTCATTGGACCTCATCCTGATGCGGCAAGATCCGCCGTTCGATCAGGAATACCTCTACACCACACACCTGCTTTCCCTCGCCGAAGGCTATGGCGTGCGCGTGATCAATAGCCCACAAGCGCTGCGTGAATGGAATGAAAAGCTTGCGACTAGCTTCTTCCCCGATGTTTGTCCGGCGACCTTGGTTAGTCGGCGCATGCAACGTCTCAAAGACTTTGTTTGGGAATATGGCGATGTGATCCTAAAACCGCTAGATGGGATGGGTGGCGCATCAATTTTCCGGTTGCGCGACGGCGATCCAAATCGCAGTGTGATACTGGAAACCCTGACCCAAGGCGAGCGTCGTAGCGTGATGGTGCAGCAATACATCCCCGCCATCGAAACCTTAGGCGACCGTCGCGTCTTAGTAATCGACGGCGAACCCGTTTCGTATGTGCTGGCACGGCACCCTGCCCAAGGCGAGACCCGCGGTAATTTGGCTGCCGGTGGGCGCGGCGTGGGCGAACCGATTCGCGAAGTCGAACGTGCAATCTGCCGTCGCATCGGCCCGAAGTTACGCGAAATGGGCCTGCGCTTTGTCGGCATTGATGTCATCGGTGATTACCTCACCGAGATCAATATCACCAGCCCCACCTGTATTCGTGAACTGGACGCACAATTCGGCCTCGACATCGCCGGCGATCTATTGGACACGCTGGCTCGCGACTTGCCGACTGGGGTCTGAGGAAACTTGTTCTTGCAACCATTCTCGTTGTTTCGCACAAGCCTGCTCGTTCTCGCATCGCTCTGGATCGGCGCCTGCAGTCGCGAACCCGCTCTACATCAAGACAATTTCCTCGCATTTGGCACACCCGTTACGGTGATGGTTGCAGGCGGTGATGCGCACGAAGTCGAAACCGCCTTTGCGGCAATTCGCGCGGACTTTGCGGAACTGCACAACACCTGGCACGCGTGGAAGAAAGACGGCCTGCTCGGCGAGATCAATGACTCCATCGCGAACCAGCAAGCCATCCCGATTTCTATCGAGGCCTGGTCCGTGTTGCAACGCGCGACGGAACTGGCCAATGCCAGTGGCCATCGCTTCGAACCGGCGATTGGCAAGTTGGTAAACCTCTGGGGTTTTCATGGTGAATCCTTCAGTGGTCCACCACCCGACCCAGCAGCAATCGCTCAGTTGGTGCGCACGCAACCACGAATGAGCGACCTGTCCTATCAAGACGGGCAACTACGCAGCCGCAATCCAGCCGTACAAATTGACCTAGGCGGTATTGCCAAGGGCTATGCGCTTGATCGCGCAGTTGCAGTACTGCACGCACATGCGATTGAACATGCGATTGTGAATACCGGCGGCGACCTGCGCGCCTTCGGCACGCATGGCAGTCGTCAGTGGTCAATTGGGATTCGTGATCCACGACCGGATCATCCACCGCTCGCGCGCATCGAGATTCAAGGTGATGAAAGCGTTTTCACCTCGGGTGATTACGAGCGCATGTTTGAACATGCAGGCAAGCGCTATCACCACATCCTGGACCCGCAGACTGGTTCGCCTGCGCAGGGCCTACACTCCGTGACCGTGATTCATCGCGACGCCATGACGGCTGATGCGGCGGCCACCGCACTCCTCGTCGCGGGACCACAAGATTGGCGAGAAATTGCCGCACAGATGGGAATTGAGTACGTTTTGGCAGTGGACGCTCAAAACACCCTACACATGACCGCCGCTATGCGTGCGCGCCTGCTGGATCGAGAAGCGCCATGAACGCATTGCGCGGATTACCCGCATGGCCTGAGCTGTGGAGAAATCATCGACGCTTTCTGTCGATGCTCGCCATCGCTTTCTTATTGCATGTCATCCTGCTCCTGTTGCCGCGCTTGCACGATGAACCGACACCTGACCATGCCTTAACCCTGGAAATTGGCCTCACTGAATCTGCACCCAAACAAAGCTCAGCCGCAGCGGCTGTAACCACACCAACGCCTCCTAAACCGACTCAGCCAAAACCCGCAGTTAAGGCTCAACCTAAGAACGACACGCCCGCACCGATTCAAACCGAGATCGCGCCGCGTCCCGAAAGCAAACCTACGCCACAAGATTTGAGCGAGTGGATCGCGCAAGCACGCAACATCGACGCCGCGGAATCCGCAAAAGAAACACATAGCCGCCACAAGACCATCACCACTTCGACCCGCGAGCCGGACTATGCACGCTATATGGAGGCCTGGCGCCAGAAAGTCGAACGCGTTGGCAACCTCAATTACCCACATGGGTTGTCCGGCAGTCTGCTGCTCGATGTCGCGCTCTATCCCGATGGCAATATCGAATCGATCGACTTGCGTCGCTCTTCGGGCACACCTGATCTTGATCGCGCCGCGATTGAAATCGTCAAACTCGCTGCGCCTTTCGCGCCTTTTCCCGAGCGCATCGCCGTGGAAACCGACATCCTACACATCGTGCGCACGTGGCAATTTGGCGGGCGAATGAAATAACGCCAATGGCGTTGAATCACTCCAGCACCTTCCCCATACTGGGATGCATGACGAACACAAACGAACCAGGCACCACATGGCTCAGCAATCAGTTCCTGATCGCGATGCCAACCCTGCACGATCCGCACTTCGAACACACCATCTCGCTGATCTGTGAACACAATAAAGAAGGCGCGTTGGGCTTTGTACTCAATCGTCCGACCGATGTTCATCTCGGTGAACTGTTTGAAAGCATGGACATTCATGGCCGTAGCATCGAGATCATTGAACAGCCTGTCTTCAGCGGTGGTCCCGTGCACGCAGACCGCGGTTTTGTCGTGCACTCGCCGATTGGCGAATGGCAATCCACCATGAAAATTTCTGACGCGCTCGCTGTGACCGCATCGCGCGATATCCTCGAAGCCATGGCAATCGGCGAAGGCCCAGAGGATGCCATTGTGCTCCTCGGCTATGCCGGCTGGGGTGGCGGCCAACTCGAGCAAGAAATGTTGGACAACTCGTGGATCACGACGCCCGTGGATCATGGCATTTTGTTCGACACACAAAACCTCGAGCGTTGGAAACAATCGGCCTCACAGATCGGCATCGACTTGGATCGCATGTCCATGCAGGCCGGCCACGCGTGACCTCTGTTCGCGAGCAGACCCTGCTCGCCTTCGACTATGGCAGTAAGCGAATCGGTGTTGCCCTTGGACAAACGCTGACTAGAACTGCGCGCCCCCTCGACACCATTCAGCGCCGCAACAAAGACGCCGACTGGCAGAAGATCGGCGCACTGATCGCAAGCTGGAAACCAGACGCCCTCGTGGTGGGCCTGCCGCTGGCCGAAGACGGCAGCGAACAAGAAATGTCCGCGCTGGCACGCCGCTTCATGCAGCAGCTCGAACAACGCTTTGGCATGCCCGTGCATGCGGTCGATGAGCGCTACTCCTCGATGGAAGCCGAAGCGCGCCT
>CAZZIQ010000065.1:0-5994 GCA_964654355.1 uncultured Piscirickettsiaceae bacterium | reverse complement strand
GAATGCGCACCTGCGGACCGGTATAGGAACGCGCTTCGCCACCGAGCTTATGCACTGCCGTCGCCAACAGACCAATGGTCACCTGCTCACCGGTAGACAGAATTACATCCATCTCACGCAGGGGCGGATTTGGATCAATCGACTTAGCCAATTCAATCAGGCGGTTGGTCTCACCACTCATGGCTGACACCACAACCACAACTTGATGGCCTTGCTTCTGCCATGCCAACACACGCTTAGCGACCGCTTCAATGCGCTCCACATTCCCGACGGAGGTGCCGCCGTACTTCTGCACAATCAACATAGACTGCTTAGGCTCCTGGGCGAGTGCCCATACTTAAAATCTAAAAATAACGTCATCGCGAGCCGCGTAGCGGCGTGGCGATCCATCAATGCCATGGATTGCTTCGTCGCGTTGCTCCTCGCAATGACGTGTAGGGTCGTTATAACCGCTCGCGCATCCAAGCGCGCGCGGTATCCAATGCCTTAGCCAGGTTTTCTGGCTGTGTGCCACCACCCTGCGCCATGTCGGGACGACCCCCCCCCTTACCACCGACTTCGGCCGCAACGGTTTTAAGCAGCTCACCCGCATGTACGCGGTCGGTTGCATCTTTGCTGACCGAGGCCAGCAACAACACCTTTTCACCCTCGACTGCCGACAACAGCAACGCCGTGGTACCCAGCTTGCTCTTCAACTGATCGGCCGTGTCGCGCAAGGCCTTGGCGTCGGCGCCCTCGAGCTTGGCCACCAGCACATTCACGCCATTGATGGCTTCGGCTTCATTGGCCAGATCCGCACCGGCACTCGCTGCAAGCTTGCCCTTCAGGCGATCAATCTCTTTTTCCAAGCCGCGACTTTGTTCAAGTAGCTGACGCACACGCGCCTCAACATCCTCGCGCCCACTCTTGAGCAAGCCCGCGATGTTTTGTAAATGCTCTTCAGCATGATCGACCCACAGCTGCGCACCACGACCCGAGGTCGCCTCAATACGGCGCACACCGGAAGCAATCCCGGTTTCGCTCAGAATCTTCATCATGCCAATGTCACCGGTACGCTCTACGTGCGTACCGCCACACAACTCGGTCGAGAACGTGCTCATCTTCAAAACACGCACGCTCTCACCATACTTCTCACCAAACAGTGCCATCGCACCACTAGCGCGCGCCTCATCCAGCTTCATGATCCGCGTTTCCACTTCATGGTTAGCGAGGATTTGTTCGTTCACCATGTGTTCGATCTGGCGCAGCTGTTCGGTAGTCACGGGTTCGAAATGGGTGAAGTCGAAACGCAAACGGTCGCATTGCACCAACGAGCCTTTCTGCTGCACGTGCTCGCCCAGCACTGTGCGCAAAGCCGCATGCAAGAGATGGGTTGCAGAGTGATTGCGCGCAATGTCCGCGCGCTCGCCAGCGACCACCGCTTCAGCGCGATCGCCCTTCTTAATGCTGCCACTTTCCAGCACACCCAGATGCAGAATCGCCTCGCTGGCCTTCTGCGTATCGTCCACACGGAATACCGCGCCATTGTCAAAACGTAGGTAGCCCTGATCGCCGATCTGACCGCCGGACTCGGCATAGAACGGGGTTTGATCTAAGACCACCGCCCCATTCACGTCACCGACCAACGCATCAACCGGGTTCGCGCCTTGCAACAAAGCCAACACCTTGCCGGAATCGGTTAACTGCTCGTAACCGGTAAAGGTTGAACTCACGCCCAAATCAATTGAGCCTGCTGCACCCGCCTTGAACTGACTGGCGGCACGCGCACGTTCGCGCTGCGCGGTCATGGCTTCTTCGTAGCCGTCGTGATCGATTTCAAGCTCACGCTCACGTGCGATGTCCGCGGTGAGATCGACTGGGAAGCCGTAGGTGTCATACAAACGGAATACAGCTTCACCTGGAATACGATCGCCCTTGTTCAAATCGGCAACCACGTCATCAAACACGCGCATACCTTGGTCGAGGGTCTCCGCAAAACGCTCTTCTTCGACACGCAACACCTTCTCCACGATCGCTTGGCGCTCTGCCAATTCTGGATAGGCCGCGCCCATCTCGTGCACCAGCGGCGCAACCAACTTGTAGAAGAACGCGCCCTGGCCGCCCAACTTGTGCCCATGACGCAATGCACGACGCACGATACGACGCATCACATAACCACGCCCTTCATTCGACGGCGTCACGCCATCGACTGCTAAGAACGCGCAAGAACGAATGTGATCGGCGATTACGCGGACGGAGGTTTGTTCATGATCCTGTAGACCCAGCTCTTGTGCGATGGCTTTCATTAGGTTTTGGAACAAATCGATTTCGTAATTGCTATGCACGTTCTGCAATACGGCAGCCAAACGCTCCAAGCCCATCCCAGTGTCGACCGAGGGCTTCGGCAGCGGATTCATATGACCACTAGCATCTCGGTCGTACTGCATGAATACGAGATTCCAAATTTCAATGTAACGGTCGCCATCTTCATCCGGACTGCCCGGCGGGCCACCCGGAACATCGGCGCCATGGTCATAGAAGATTTCAGTACATGGCCCACACGGACCGGTGTCACCCATCTGCCAGAAGTTGTCCTTCGCCCCGCAGCGCGAAAAACGCTCAGCAGAAACACCCATCTTCTTCAGCCACAATTCTTCCGCTTCTGGATCATCTTCATACACTGTGACCCAGAGCTTTTCTTCAGGAAGCTTTAACACTTCGGTCAAAAACGACCAGGCAAAACGAATCGCGTCTTCCTTGAAATAATCACCGAAGCTGAAGTTGCCCAGCATTTCGAAGAAAGTGTGATGACGCGCGGTATAACCTACGTTTTCGAGATCGTTGTGCTTGCCGCCAGCACGCACACAACGCTGCACACTGGTGGCACGCGTATACGGACGCGTTTCTTGGCCGAGAAAGGTTTCCTTGAACTGCACCATGCCGGCGTTGGTAAACAACAAGGTTGCATCGTTCCCCGGAATCAACGGGCTCGATGGAACCTGGGTGTGGCCCAGCTTGATAAAATGGTCCAGGAAGGCCTGGCGAATCTCTTGCACTTTCATGCGGTCGGAATCCTTGAAAGACATTCAGGCGGGAAAATTGTGAAAAAATCACACGGATTAACCCAACACAAACACGGAGCCGTTCACACAGCCCCCAAAATGACTGCGTAGTGTAGCGAGTTCAGCGTGCTAGGGATAACGTCGGCAAGAACAATAAAGGGAATCAGCGCGGCTGCGCAGCCGCGCGTGCTTGTTCAGCACTAAATCCCCGGTATTGCAAGAAACGCTGTTGCTTAGCGATCTCAGTCAGTTCCACCGGGAGCGACGCCCCAAACTTGCGCCTACGGACCTCAACGGCCGCGGCCCACCAATCCTGCTCTAAGGAATCCAGTGCAGCATCCGCCTCGGCCTCAGCAATCCCGCGTTCGCGTAATTCCTGCAGGATGCGCAGCGGACCATAGCCACGCCCGGCACGCATACGTGCGTATTCCGAGGCAAAGCGCTGTTCATTGAGTACGTCATGCTCGCGCAACCAAGCAAGGGTCTCCTGGACCACTGCTTGGCTGAATTCGCGTTGCTTAAGTTTTCGAGTGAGCTCTTTTTGGCTGTGCTCGCGCCGTCCCAGAATGCGTACCGCACTCTCACGAGCACGTCGACGGACTGCAGCCGCATCTTCCTCAGCGGATAGATGCGTGTCTTCGATCACTTCAGGACTCTCAGCATCAGACAGCAAAACGCCCGCTGAGCGGGCGCTTGCAGATGACTTCCAGCGTCGGCGCATCAGGCCTCCATCGCCAAATCGTCTTCCTCTGCCACTTCTACCGCACGCAGACGCGCCCCGGTTTTCGGCAACAGCTGTTCGCGGATTTGCGCTTCGATTTCTTTCGCCATTTCCGAATTTTCTTTCAAGAACTGGCGCACATTGTCCTTACCTTGACCAATGCGCTCGTCGCCGTAGCTGTACCAAGCACCTGACTTATTCACGACGCCGGTCGCAACGCCGAGGTCAATAATTTCACCCTCACGTGAGATGCCTTCGTTGTAGAGGATGTCGAAAGTCACCTGCTTAAATGGCGGCGCCACCTTGTTCTTGACCACCTTGACGCGGGTTTCATTGCCGGTAACCTCATCGCCCTTCTTGATGGCACCAATGCGGCGGATATCGAGACGCACGGAGGAATAGAACTTGAGTGCATTGCCGCCCGTCGTCGTCTCCGGACTACCAAACATCACACCGATCTTCATACGAATCTGGTTAATGAAGATGACCAGGGTATTCGAGCGCTTGATGTTGGCCGTCAACTTACGCAGCGCTTGCGACATTAGGCGCGCCTGCAGACCAACATGGGTATCGCCCATCTCGCCTTCCAACTCCGCCTTCGGGGTCAATGCAGCCACCGAGTCAATGACCACAATATCAACCGCACTGGAACGCACCAGCATGTCCGCGATTTCGAGTGCTTGTTCGCCCGTGTCCGGCTGGGAAACCAGCAGGTCATCAATATTTACGCCGAGCTTTTCAGCATAGTTGGGGTCGAGCGCATGCTCGGCATCGACAAACGCGGCAGTGCCGCCAAGCTTCTGCATCTCGGCAATGGCATGCAAGGTCAACGTGGTCTTGCCCGAAGATTCCGGGCCGTAGATTTCGACAACGCGGCCGCGCGGATACCCGCCAATGCCCAGTGCGATGTCGAGACTCAGTGAGCCCGAAGAAACCGCGGAAATGTCACGCTGGGCGGCTTCGTCACCCATACGCATGACTGCGCCTTTTCCGAATTGACGTTCAATCTGGCCAAGTGCCGCTTGCAGTGCTTTTTTCCGGTTTTCATCCATGGTCCTACCCTCGCTTCAATGAAATGCACCTTGGTTTTGTGGTGCGGCTCTGCGGTTTTTCCGCCTCTTTTACGTGAGAACAAACGTTCTCTATTTGTGGAACTAACGTTCTCAATTTGTTCTATGAGTCTAACGGGCGATTCCAAAAACGCAACCCGCCTACGCACAATAATTTCACACCGATCTGGTCGTTGGCCATGCCCACTCCGCTAGGACTTCGTACTGCGCGCCGCCGGCCGTGCGCGGCGATTCCAGCAAGGCCCACCGGTCCAGCGTCCAGTCCATGGGCTCAACGATAGGCAAATCAATTAGTTCTGGAACTTTTCTCAATAAACTCACATGTGGACGATAGGGGCGCTGATCGCTTGCAACGCCTTGTTCAGCGAATCGACGCGTCAACAAGGACTGAAAGGCCTGTAACGGCACGGGCGTGATGGAAGGCCCAACCCAGAGAATCTGCGGACCCATGAAATGCCCAAAGCGATCAAGCAGCATCTGCACCGGCGCAGGCTCAATGGTCTCCGCAAGCGCGATGACCTCAGCAATCCGTTCCTCAGGCTGATCACCGAGGAAGGCCAAGGTTAGATGCAGATTCTCAGCTGGGATGGCGCGGCCTTGGCCGCAGGCGGCGCACTGACCGACCAACTCAGCGAGTTGCGCCCGCACCGCTGCATTTGGCCATGCCGCCAGAAACAATCGATGCGGACGTGACATCCCCGTTGGATTCGTTAGCCGCCGAGCCAGGCCAACAAGCCAGCCAGTGCAGTCCATGCAGCCTGTCGCCGGACCTCATCGCGATCACCGGAAAACTGCTCACGTCGTGCGACCACCACATGCCGGCCCTCTTCCGAACGTGCCCACGCCAACCAGACCGTTCCGACAGGCTTCTCCGCCGAGCCGCCGCTTGGTCCTGCAATCCCACTGATCGCCATCGCGTAATCCGCAGCACTATGCGCCAAGGCGCCGATGGCCATCGCGCGTACGCTCTCTTCACTCACCGCCCCATGCGTCGTAAGCGTCGTCTCCGGTACGCCCAACATCTCAACCTTGGCAGCATTCGAGTAGGTCACAAAGCCCCGCTCAAACCACGCTGACGACCCCGCGAGATCGGTACACAGCTTCGCGACCCAACCTCCTGTACACGACTCCGCCGTTGCCAAACGATGCCCATGCGTGAGCA
>CAZZIQ010000064.1:0-6023 GCA_964654355.1 uncultured Piscirickettsiaceae bacterium | reverse complement strand
TTTCCATGCAATTCACGGTTGAACGCAGTGCACTGCTCCGTCCTCTGCAAATTGTCAGTGGTGTCGTCGAACGTCGTCAGACCTTACCGATTCTTGGACATATTCTCTTGGAGCTGGATCAAGATCGTCTAACGTTGACTGGGACGGATCTTGAAGTTGAACTCACCGTTCAATTGTCGGTTCAAGCGACTGCGTCAGGGTCTACGACAGTTCCAGCACGTAAACTATTTGATCTCGTTCGAGCCTTACCGGATGCAGCAAGCATTCAGTTTCAACTGGAACAAGACCGTGCCTTGGTGAAATCGGGTCGCAGTCGTTTCACGCTTGCGACCCTGCCTGCCGATGACTTTCCGCGGGTGGAAGAATTCCCAGCAGAAGCGGAACTAGAACTCTCGCAAACCTATTTCCGTGAATTACTTCAGCGCACTCATTTTTCCATGGCCTTGCAGGATGTGCGTTATTACCTCAATGGACTTTTGTTGGAGTTAGAGGGTGACAAGGTTCGTTGTGTTGCGACCGATGGTCATCGTCTTGCTCTTTGTGAACGAGACAGTGGGACCAGTGTGTCAGACAAACGTCAGGTGATTTTGCCGCGTAAAGCGATCCAAGAATTGTTACGGCTTTTGAGTGATGAAAGTGATCCGCTCTATTTGCGCCTTGGGACGAATCATGCCCGCGTTCAAATTGGCTCCTTGGTTTTTATTACTAAGCTTATTGATGGTCGTTACCCGGAATATGATCGCGTAATTCCACGCGGCGGCGATAAATTTGTCACCGTGCGTAACGATTTGTTGCGAGAAGCGTTAGCACGCGCATCCATTTTGTCGAATGAGAAATATCGTGGTGTTCGTCTTTTGCTCGAAACCGGACTCGCCAAGGTTCATGCGCATAATCCAGAACAAGAAGAGGCTGAAGAGGAGGTTGAGGTCCAATACACCGGCGATCGTCTCGAGATTGGCTTTAATTCTGTGTATCTCCAAGAAGCGCTTTCTGCGGTCCAACAAGCGGAGGTGCAGCTGCAGTTTTCGGACGCCAACAGCAGTTGTCTCATTGAAACTCAAGATACTGAGACAGGGGCGCTGTGTCGCTATGTCGTGATGCCGATGCGTCTTTGAGGATCATCCTTTCGATCCGCGCTTTCGGTTCTGAAAGCCATGTCATTGCTGCGCTTTCAGCTGCATCACCTGCGAAATATTGCAGCGGCAGATCTAGAACTTGGGCCCAGTTGTAATTTCCTTCTTGGCCCAAATGCCAGTGGTAAAACCTCGGTTCTCGAGGGCATTAGTCTCTTGGCGACGGGGCGATCTTTTCGTACGAGACAGTTTTCTAGTGTCGTGTCTCACGGATTCTCAGCAACCACTGCACATGGTTGGGTGCAGCAACCTGATGGTCAGATCCTAGAGTATGGGGTGGAGCGGGCAAAAAACGGCCAACGCTTCCGAATCTCAAATGAGCGCGTGAATAGCTTGGCAGAACTCGCGGCCTTGCTCCCTTTCCAAGTTATCACCCCGGAAGTTTCGGAGCTTTTGCTTGGTGGACCCAAAAATCGGCGCCGTTTCTTAGATTGGGGGTTGTTCCACGTGGAACCCAGCTTTCACGCACATTGGGTTCGCTACCGAAAACTTCTCCGCCAGCGCAATGCGGCGCTGCGTTCCAGTCAATTCGATCAACGCTTGATACGCAGCTGGGAAAATGATTTTGCGCAATCTGCGTGCGCCTTAACCCAAGCCTACCAGTATTACATTGGACAGCTTCGACTCGCGTTGCAGGCCGCTGAAAATGCCTGGCCGGAATGGGCGGAGGTGGTTTTGGAGTTTGACCCGGCATGGGAAGCCGAGGCGGCCCCTGATGTCGACGATTTCATTCGCCAACTGCGGCAACAGGAAGGACGTGATCGACAGCGTGGCTTCACGGGCGTGGGCCCGCACGAAGCAGAGATCCGCATCCGTTTTTCAGGGTACTTGGCGCGTGAGGTTTTGTCGCGCGGACAAATTAAGTTGCTGTCTATTTTGTTGATGTTGATTCAAGCCCAACAGTTGGGCGCTGAGCGTGGCGGGCGGGTCTTGCTGCTGCTGGATGATCTTGCTGCTGAACTGGATCTTGAAAATCGGTCGCGTGTTCTTGCTGAGGTAGAGCGCGGCGCGCTACAGGCGGTGATTACCGGAACGCAGCACGCCGCGCTGGATGTTCACCCTGGGGTCGAGTGCCGTAAGTTTCACGTGGAACAGGGTCACGTCCGCGTCCAAGAATAGGGCGGTCTCCTGGGTGTGGAGAATTCATTCAACACACTGAAAATAGACCCGAATTTCGGGCTGTCGTAGGCGTAAGCGTGTTAGAATTTCAATGTTGTTTTCCTTGCCCTTATCCAGCGCACGTCCGGCGATTTCTTAGAAGCCGAGCGCGAGCGCCCAGGAGCTGATGATGAGCCCAGCCGATACCCCGAACACTGCGTACGACGCCAGTAAAATTAAGGTTTTGCGTGGCCTGGATGCGGTCCGCAAGCGCCCCGGGATGTACATTGGGGACACCGATGATGGGACGGGTTTGCATCACATGGTGTTTGAGGTGGTCGACAATGCCATTGATGAGGCCTTGGCGGGTCATTGCGACCGTATTTTGGTTGTGATCCATTCCGATGGTTCTGTCAGTGTTCGCGACAACGGCCGCGGCATTCCGGTGGACATCCACTCGGAAGAGGGGCGTTCTGCGGCAGAAGTGATCCTCACCATTCTTCATGCCGGCGGCAAATTTGACGACAATTCCTACAAGGTTTCGGGCGGTTTGCATGGTGTGGGCGTTTCGGTGGTGAATGCGCTCTCACAAAAACTGGATCTGACGATCTGGCGTGATGGCCGCACCCACCAGCAGACCTATCGCATGGGCGTGCCGGACGCGCCACTGGCCGACACTGGAGCGGCGGACCGAAGCGGCACCGAGGTGCGCTTCCTGCCGAGCACGGAGATTTTTTCAACGGTTGAATTCCATTACGATCGGCTGGCTTCGCGCCTGCGCGAGCTATCCTTTCTGAATTCAGGCGTGCACATTGAGCTGGTGGATGAGCGCGCCGGCCAAGAACGCCGCGATGTGTTCAAGTTCGAGGGTGGGATTCGTGCCTTTGTCGAGCACCACAACCGTAAAAAATCGCCGATTCATGAAAATGTCATCCATTTCACGGTCGATCGTGAAACCAGCGCGGAGCACATCGGTATTGAGGTGGCGCTGCAGTGGAATGATTCTTATCAAGAAAACATCCTCTGTTACACCAACAACATCCCACAGCGGGATGGCGGTACCCATTTGTCGGGTTTTCGGAGTGCGCTGACCCGGACGATTAACCGATACGTTGAGCAGGAAGGCTTGGCGAAGAAAGCCAAGATTGCGCTCAGCGGCGAAGATTCACGGGAAGGCCTGACGGCGATCATTTCCGTGCAGGTGCCAGATCCGAAGTTTTCTTCCCAGACCAAGGACAAGCTGGTCTCGTCCGAGGTGCAGCGCGCTGTGGATGCGGCTGTGGCGGAGCACCTTAATGACTTCTTGTTGGAGCATCCAAACGAAGCCAAGTCAATTGTGTTGCGCATCCTCGATGCTGCGCGTGCACGTGAAGCGGCGCGCAAGGCGCGCGAGCTGACCCGCCGTAAGGGCGTGCTCGACATCGCCGGCCTGCCGGGCAAGCTGGCTGACTGCCAGGAGCGTGATCCGGCCAACTCCGAACTCTATCTGGTGGAAGGGGACTCCGCGGGTGGGTCGGCCAAACAGGGCCGTGATCGCCGCACGCAGGCGATTCTGCCGCTCAAGGGCAAGATTCTGAATGTAGAGCGTGCGCGCTTTGACAAAATGCTGTCCTCAGCCGAGGTCGGTACGCTGATTACTGCACTGGGCTGTGGCATTGGTAAGGATGAATACAACCCGGACAAAGTGCGTTACCACCGCATCATCATCATGACCGACGCCGATGTGGATGGCTCGCACATCCGCACCTTGTTGTTGACCTTCTTCTATCGGCAGATGCCTGAGTTGATTGAGCGTGGCCATGTCTATATCGCGCAGCCGCCGCTGTACAAGGTGAAGAAGGGCAAGCAAGAGCGTTATGTAAAAGACGACAGCGAACTGAATACCTATCTGCTGCAGCTGGCTTTGGATCAAGTCGCCTTGCATGTGTCCGCCGCCGCCCCAGCGCTGAGCGCAGATGCATTGGAAAGCCTGGCCCAGCAACACCTGCAGGTGGAGGGGATTTTGGCGCGCTTGAGCCGCTTCTATCCGGAAGCGCTGTTGCGCGGCTTGGTCGAAGTTGCCGGTGCTCCCATCGAAGCTGAGGAGGCTGCGCGTGATGCGTGGGCCGCAAGCTGGCTTGTGGCGGTCAATCGCGATCGCGGCTCCGAGCCGGATGTGCGTGCGCTCTGGCAGCGGGATGAAGATGGCTTGCGCCTCAGCGTCCAGTTACCGCGGCATGGTGTGGATCAAACCATCACCTTTAGCGAAGACTTCTTCCGTTCTCCCGAATATCAAACCCTACAGCGTCATCACGACAGCCTTGAGGGTTTGTTTGCAGCGGATGCCTTCCTTGAGCGTGGTGAAAAGCGGGTTGCGGTACGCAACTTCGCGGAAGCAATGGACTGGATGATGCAAGAGTCGAAGCGCGGCGTGCATATTCAGCGCTACAAAGGCTTGGGTGAAATGAATCCGGAACAGCTGTGGGAAACCACCATGGATCCGGAAACCCGGCGTATGCTGCAGGTGCAAATCGAAGATGCGATTGCTGCCGATGGCGTGTTCACGACGCTGATGGGCGATCAGGTAGAACCGCGCCGCGAGTTCATTGAGGGCAATGCGTTGCGTGCCAGTAATCTTGATGTGTAGTGCGTGATGCGCGCCCAGAAAAAACGCCCTGCGGGGCGTTTTTTCATTGCAATGGATATATATAAAAAGAAGCGAGTGCTTACTTTTTGTTTTGTAGAGCGGGACACGGTTTCAGCAGATCCGGCATTTGTGCCTCAATCCAGCCCTCCGCCTGACGCTGAATCTCGCCTGTGGAAAGCACCGCTGAATCCAGGACCGGGCCCACGCGCACAATCACGGTGCCGGGGTATTTCAACCAGCCGCGGCGCGGCCAAAAGCAGCCGGCGTTGTGTGCGACAGGGACGACCGGAAACTTGCTTTGCGCCGCGAGCATCGCGCCACCGATTGCATAGTTACCTTTCTCGCCGGGCGCGGTGCGGGTTCCTTCTGGAAACAACACAATCCAAGCGCCTTCTTTGAGACGCTGTGTGCCTTGGCTCACCACTTGTTTGAGCGCCGCTTTGCCGGCGCTGCGATCAATGCCAACGGATTTGAGCAAGGCTAGGCCCCAACCGAAGAATGGAATCCACAGGAGGCTACGCTTCAGGACCCAAGTCTGCGGCGGGAAGATGCACTGGAACACGATGGTCTCCCAGGCCGATTGATGTTTCGACAATAGGATCGCCGCGCCATCGCGTGGAATGTTTTCTGCACCCTCAACGCGATAGTCAAGACGCACAATCACGCGCAACAGCCAGGCAACGGAGTGCGCCCATTGACCGAGGATTTTGCTGCGGGTTTTGAACGGAAACGGAAAGGTTAAGGGTGCGAGCCCACCCACAACGGCTGCGCTCAGCATCATGAGGGCAGTGAAGGCGATTGAGCGGGTCCAGAGCAGCATGTCTACGCGTCGTTACAGCTTGTCTTCGCTGCTGGCTTCTGGTGTCAGTAGGTCTTCAACAAAACTTGCCAGATCATCGAATACCGGCACGTCTTTGAGTTTGCGACCGTGTTCTTCTACGGTTTTTTGACCTTTACCCGTGCGCACCAACACCGGTTTGGCGCCGACGGCTTGCGCCGCTTCGAGATCGCGCAAGGAGTCACCGACGACGAAGGTTTCGCTAAGGTCATGCCCGAGGCGCTGACTGATTTCATCCAGCATCCCGGGCTTAGGTTTGCGGCAATCGCAGTGGTCTTCTGGGGTGTGCGGGCAATAGACCACGCCGTCGATTTGACCGCCGGCCTCA
>CAZZIQ010000063.1:0-6184 GCA_964654355.1 uncultured Piscirickettsiaceae bacterium | reverse complement strand
CGGGATCTGGAAAGCGGGTATGGTACCGTGCTGCTATGAATGAATTCCTCCATGCTCATGCCAGTGGCCGCGATGCTGCGGGATTGTTGCGCGATGCCTTAACGCAACTAGGAACCGTACCTGAGAATGCGAACCTTGGGTTTCTCTACTTCAGTGATGGTTTGCAAGGGGACCTTCCGGATTTATTGCTCGCTTTACGCGACCAAACCGGTGTCCAGGACTGGGTTGGCTCCGTTGGCCAAGGGATCCTTGCAACCGGTATTGAGTCCTATGACACGCCCGCCTTGTCAATCTTGATCGGTAGTTTCCCGACGGATAGTTATCGCTTGTTAGCGCCGCTGACAACGCTTGAGCAAGCACATAACTTGGGTGATTGGGCGCAGCGTTCACTTGCGCACACCGGCGTGGTGCATGTTGATCCGAATAATCAGATCGCTGGTGACATCTTGGTGTCTTTGGAACAGCGTGTTGAGGGCGGCTTCTTTGTTGGTGGGATGAGCTCAGCTGAGCATGGCAATCAACAAGTCTTTGCCGATGCTGTGGTGGATGGGGGAGTTTCCGGTGTGGTGTTTCGTGGTGATCTGCCAGTGGTCGCCGCGCATACCCAGGGCTGCACCCCGATTGGTCCGTTACATCACATCACCGAGGGACGGCGCAATATTCTCTTCCGACTTGATGAGCGTCCCGCGCTAGATGTTTTAACTGAAGACATCAGTCACTCACAACTTAAAGAGGCGCAAAAGCTGAGCCATGCCTTCTTGGCAGGTTTTCCGGTTCCGGGCTCTGACACGGGCGATTACATGGCGCGTAATCTGATGGGCGTGGATCGGGATAATCGTTTGGTTGCCGTGGGCGAGATGCTGGACGCGCATCAACAGATTCAATTTTGTTTGCGTGACCCCGAGACCGCCCGGACGGATTTGGTGCGTATGCTGGAAGATTTAAAGTTGCGCATTGAGGGCCGCCCCATTCGTGGCGGTCTGTACTTCTCGTGTCTGGGTCGTGGCCGTCATCAGTTTGGACCGAACTCTGCAGAAATGCAGATCATTGAAGAGGTGCTGGGCCCAGTGCCCTTGGCCGGGTTCTATGCCAATGGCGAGATCTACCACAGTCGCTTGTATGGCTATACCGGGGTGATGCTGTTGTTCTTAGGTGAGAACGCGTAGCGCTAGGTGCGCATCGGTCGCAGTAGGCTCAAAGCGAAGAGCACGGCGGCGATCACTACGACGGATGGACCGGCGGGGGTATCCAATTCCCACGACAGCCACAGACCGCCCAGTACAGCGAGAGATCCCAATACAGACGCAAGGATCGCCATTTGTTCAGGCGTATGCGATAAGCGACGCGCGGTTGCTGCTGGGATGATCATGAGCGCGGTGATGAGCAGAATGCCGACAGTTTTCATCCCCAGCGTCACGACCACCGCAATCAAGAGCATGAAGAAGAGCTCCATGCGCTGTGTCGGCACGCCCTCAACCGCGGCAAGCTCCGCGTGCACGGTGGTTGCCAGCAGGCCTCGCCAGATCCAAGCGAGTAAAAGCATGGCCAGTGCGCCAAGTCCCCAGATCCACGCAAGATCACTGGCGCTGACTGCCAGCAAATCTCCGAACAAATAGCCCATCAAGTCGGTGCGCAGTCCAGGCACAAAGGCAACGGTGACGAGGCCTAAGGACAATGCGCTATGAGCCAAGATGCCGAGCAGAGTGTCATTGGCGAGTTGGACCTGTTTGCGCATCTTGACTAAGAACAATGCAACCACCAATGCGGTAACCAGTACGCCGACTTGAGGCGCAACGCCAAGCAAGAAGCCCAGTGCAATGCCGAGCAGTGCGCTATGGGCGAGGGTGTCGCCAAAGTAAGCCATGCGTCGCCACACCACGAACACGCCAAGCGCACCGGTGAGCAACGCCACGCCAATGCCCGCGGCGGCGGCGCGCCACATGAAAGCATCAAGTCCGAGCCAATCACTCATCGCGGTTCATCCGGATGCGTGTCATGTTCGCAGCCCGCATGATGCACATGCGCAATGCCCGGAAGGGCTTCACCGAGGGCATCGTGGGTGTGGTCATGGTGGTGGGTATAGAGCGCGAGATCAGCATCCGCCGCACAACCAAACAATTCGAGATAGGCCGGGTCGCGGGTCACACTTTCCGGATGTCCTGAGCAACAGACATGACTATTGAGGCAGATGACTTCATCGGTTTGTGCCATGACCAAGTGCAAGTCATGCGACACCATCAATACCGCGCAACCTTGTTGATCGCGAAGCTGCGCGATTAAGTGATACAGCGCGGCTTGTCCTGTGACATCTACGCCTTGCACCGGCTCATCCAAAACCAACAGCTGGGGCTTGCGCAACAAAGCGCGCGCCAACAGCACACGTTGGTGCTCGCCGCCGGAAAGGCTTTGCATGGGTTGGTCGAGCAAATGCAGGATGCCGGTTTGCTGACCAATCTCTCGCAGGTCGGGGGTTTTTGGGGGTTCCACCAAGGCCAAAAAGCGGCGCACGGTCAGCGGGAGCTGGTCGGAGAGGACCAGGCGCTGTGGCATGTAGCCAATACGCAGACCCGGTTTGCGCCAGATTTCGCCAGAATTGGCCTTTTGCAGGCCGAGCAGGACACGCACCAGCGTGGATTTGCCGGCACCGTTGGGGCCAATTAGGGTCACGATTTGCTGTTCAGCCACTCGCAAGCTCACATCTTTGAGGATGTGGCGTTGTGCATGGTGCAGCTGAAGGTTGCGGGCAGTGAGGAGTGCAGTCGACATCAGTCAGCGAGGATACCGGAAAGCAAAAGGCCCCGGAGGAATCCGAGGCCTTTTTGAAGATGGTGCCCGGGAGAAGACTCGAACTTCCACGGGGTTTCCCCCACTAGCACCTGAAGCTAGCGTGTCTACCAATTCCACCACCCGGGCAGGTGCGCGAAAATCCGTGCTTGCGGAACTGGCGCACTCTAGCCACACTGCGCAGCCATGTCAACGAACGCTAATAAAGGTCGGGGCGCCCATAAACGCCCTACATCCACTTCTCCCGCAGACCCGCACGCCGAGCGCGAATCGACGCGCTACGAGCGTCCGATCGCCAGCCGAGAATTCCTCCAAGAACTGCTCTCTACGCAGCCTCTGACGCTTGAAGCACTGATTCAAGAGCTGGGCTACCAAGACGAACCCGAGCTTCAAGAGGCGCTTGATCGTCGCTTGCATGCCATGCGTCGCGATGGTCAGGCTGTGCAAAATCGTAATGGCGATTGGGTCCGGACCACACAAGCCGATCTGATTGCTGGCTCCGTGATCGGTCATCCTGATGGCTTTGGCTTCCTGCGCCCCGATGCGGGTGGTGAAGATATTTTTCTCCATGCCAAGCAGATGCGTAGTCTGCTGCACGGCGATCGTGCCTTGGTTCAAGTCTTGGGTGTGGATCGTCGCGGAAAGCGCGAGGGGCGTGTAGTCGAAGTATTGGAGCGCATGACCCAGCAGTTGGTCGGGCGTTACCTTGAAAGCCATGGTGTGGGCCATGTGCTGGCATCCAACAAACGCATCAGCCAAGAGTTTTTGGTTCCATTGGATTGGAATGGTGGTGCTAAGAGCGACGAGATTGTTTTGATCGAGATTATCGAGCAGCCAACCTCGCGTTCCGGTCCGGTCGGTAAGGTCGTGGAAGTGCTCGGCGATCACATGGCGCCCGGGATGGAAATTGATGTCGCTATTCGCGCATTCGGCATCCCACACATCTGGCCAGAGCTCGCTGAGTCAGAAGCGAATGCAATTTCTGCCAAGGTGACAGCTGCGCAAGCGAGTGCAGTGAAAGACCTGCGCGCGTTACCGCTCGTGACCATTGATGGCGAAGACGCACGTGATTTTGATGATGCGGTCTATGCTGAGCGCAACGCCAAGGGCTGGAAGCTCTACGTTGCGATTGCCCATGTTTCGCATTATGTGCAGCCGGATTCGCCGTTGGATCGTGAAGCACAAGTGCGTGGAAATTCGGTTTACTTCCCAGGTCGTGTCGTACCGATGTTACCGGAGGCATTGTCCAATGGGATTTGTTCGCTGAACCCAAAGGTTGATCGTCTATGCATGGTCTGCGAAATGCAGATTGATGACAAAGGTCACATCCAAGATGCGCAGTTTCATGAAGCCGTGATGCATTCGAAAGCACGTCTGACGTACACCGAAGTCGCAGCAGCGTTGGCGGGCGAGAAAGAGGCATATACAAAGCTCGAACCGCAAATTGAAGATTTGCGTGTGTTGCATGATCTTTGGCGGACGCTGCATAGCGCACGTAATCGTCGTGGTGCGATTGATTTTGAAACCATTGAAACCAAGATTGAGTTCGGTCCGCACCGCAAGATTGAGCGCGTGGTGCCGGTGCATCGGAATGATGCGCACAAGATGATCGAAGAGTGCATGATTGCCGCGAACGTTGCGACCGCACGCTTCCTTGACAAGAACAAGATGCCGACCCTGTATCGTGTGCACGAGCAGCCGCCAACCGAGCGGCTCGATGATGTGCGGACCTTCTTGGCCGAGTTTGGTCTGGCCCTCGGCGGGGGTGATGCACCTTCGCCGTTGGATTACTCCCGCGTACTGCAGCGTGTGCAGGGTCGCCCTGAAGCCGATTTGGTCCAGACCGTCTTGCTGCGCAGCTTGAGCCAGGCTGTATACAGCCCCGAGCACAAAGGTCACTTTGGTTTGGCGCTCGAGCATTACGCACACTTCACCTCGCCGATCCGACGTTATCCGGACTTGCTGGTGCACCGCGCGATCCGTCATATCCTGAAGGGCGGAACTGCAAAGAACTTTACCTACAGCAACAACGACATGGAGCGTCTCGGGGCGCAGTGCTCCATGACGGAGCGCCGTGCCGATGACGCTACGCGTGATGCAATGGATTGGTTGCGTTGTGAATACATGCAAGACAAGGTTGGCTCGGTCTTCACGGGTGTGATCAGTGGGGTTACAGGGTTTGGTTTATTCGTGACCTTGGATGAATCCCGGGTTGATGGTCTCGTGCATGTCACCACGCTGGACAGCGATTACTACCGCTTTGACCCTATCCATCACCGCATGGTGGGTGAGCGTAGTGGTCGCACCTATCGTTTAGGTGATCCGATTGCCGTGCAGGTTGCTCGGGTTGATCTGGATGAACGTAAGATTGATTTCGTTCCTGAAGGCGCTCCTGATCCGGGTCGTCGCAAGGGACTCAATGCGCCACGTACCTTGCCACAAGAAGAGCAGGGTGAGCGTAAGAAAGAACGCAGAGATCGTGGGGCAGACAAGAATGCCTCGGCGAAGAAGAAAAAAGGACCGAAACGTCCTTCAGTCAAGGCGAGCACTCGTTCGAACGCTGCCGCAACGCGCAAGCAATCCAGCGCTAAGAAGGCTGCACCGAAGAAAGCGTCTTCCACTAAAAAAGCAGGCAAAAAGCGGGGCTAAGTCGTGCAGGCGCTTGCGTGGGGTGTGCATGCAGTAACCGCTGCATTGGAAAAGCCAGCTAAGGCTGGCAGGACGCTGTGCATTGATGCACGCCGTCAAGATCAGCGTGTGCAGCGTGTGGTTGAGTTGGCGCAAGATCAGGGCGTTGAAATTCGCCGCATTCGTGGGAGTGAACTCGACACCCTGAGCGAAGGGGGTCGCCACCAAGGCGTGGTGTTGCTTGGGCAGGGCAGTGAGGTGTTGCTCGATGAAGGCGGCCTCATGGACTTGTTCGAAGCGCTTCAAGAGCCCGCGTTCTTTTTGGTGCTGGATGGCATTACCGATCCACATAACTTGGGCGCCTGTCTGCGCAGCGCCGAAGCGGCCGGTGTGCATGCGGTCATTCTGCCGCGCGATCGCTCGGCATCGCTCACTGCAACGGCACGCAAGGTGGCCTCCGGTGCCGCCGAGCGTGTACCACTTGCGCGGGTGACCAATCTTTCTCGAACCCTCGAACAGCTCGCCGATGCGGGCGTGTGGGTTATTGGTGCCGCAGGCGAAACCGAAACCTCGGTATATGACGCCGATTTGAAAGGACCGCTGGCGATCGTGATGGGCGCTGAAGACAAGGGCTTACGCCGCCTGACGCGTGAGCATTGTCAGCAGCTGGTGAAGATTCCGATGGCGGGCGAGATTGAAAGTTTGAATGTTTCTGTCGCAACGGCTGTTCTGATGTTTGAAGCCGTACGGCAGCGGCGTCTATAGGCCTTTG
>CAZZIQ010000062.1:0-6210 GCA_964654355.1 uncultured Piscirickettsiaceae bacterium | reverse complement strand
AGCATCTTTTCGAGGTAGTGAATGTTCACGCCGCCTTGATTGAAGCCGGCATCACGCAAGATGTCGCGATGGAGATCCACGTTGGTTTTGATGCCATCCACCACAATCTCATTCAAGGCGGTGCGCATGCGTGCAATCGCGGTATCACGATCTTCGCCAAACGCGATTAGCTTACCGATCATGGAGTCGTAGTTCGGTGGCACGGTGTAGCCGGCATAAATGTGTGAGTCGACACGAATGCCTGGCCCGCCCGGCGCATGGAAGCCGGTGACCTTGCCCGGTGACGGCATGAAGGTGCGCGCATCTTCTGCATTGATGCGACATTCCATCGCGTGTCCGTTCACTTTGATGTCTTCTTGCTTGTAAGCCAGTGGTAAACCGGAAGCGATACGCAGTTGTTCGCGCACGATGTCAACGCCGGTAATCATTTCAGTCACCGGATGTTCGACCTGCACGCGCGTATTCATTTCGATGAAATAGAACTCGCCGTTTTCATACAAGAACTCGAAGGTGCCGGCGCCGACATAGCCAATGCGTTTGCAGGCTTCGACACAGCTCATGCCAATCTTTTGGCGGAGCTCTTCGCTGATGCCCGGTGCGGGTGCTTCTTCGACCACTTTTTGGTGGCGACGCTGCATGGAGCAGTCGCGCTCGGCGAGATGAATTGCGTTGCCATGTTCATCTGCCAAGACTTGGATTTCGACATGGCGTGGGTTCTCGAGGAACTTCTCCATGTACACCATGGGGTTACCAAACGCGGCGCCCGCTTCGGATTGTGTCATCGAAATCGAGGACAACAAATTCGCTTCGGTATGCACCACACGCATGCCGCGTCCACCGCCACCACCAGCGGCTTTGATAATGACCGGGTAACCGATCTCTTTGGCGATGCGCATGTTGTCGTGATCGTTGTCATCGAGGGGGCCGCCCGAGCCTGGCACGGTCGGCACGCCGGCCGTTTTCATTGCGGCAATCGCCTCAACTTTGTCGCCCATCATGCGAATGGTGTCGGGGTTGGGGCCAATGAACTTAAACCCACTTTGAATCACGCGTTCCGCAAATTCGGCATTTTCAGAAAGAAAGCCGTAACCGGGATGAATGCCTTCGGCATCGGTAACTTCGGCAGCGGCAATCAAGGCCGGCACATTCAGATAGCTTTGTGCAGAAGGTGGTGGGCCAATACACACGGATTCGTCAGCGAGTTTGACGTGTTTGAGATCACGGTCGGCGGTGGAATGCACTGCAACCGTTTGAATGCCGAGCTCGCGGCAGGCGCGCAGGATGCGCAGCGCAATCTCACCGCGGTTGGCGATCAAAACTTTGTTCAACATGAGCGGACCTCGTAACTCGAGTAAACGTGCAGCAAATGCTTATTCAATGACGAACAAAGCTTGATCAAATTCAACGGCTTCGCCGTTGTCGGCAAGGATGGCTTTGACAATGCCGGACTTGTCGCACTCGATCTGGTTGAGGATCTTCATGGCTTCAATGATGCACAGGGTTTGTCCGGCAGTGACGCTGTCGCCGACTTCGACGAACGGCTTCGCGCCCGGTGATGCGGAGCGATAGAAGGTGCCGACCATGGGGGACTTCACCGCATGGCCACTTGGAATCGACGCGGCAGCAGGTTCGGCGGCTGCAGGTGCTGCGGCCGGAGCGGCGGCAACCGGTGCAGGTGCGGGCGCATACATCGGCATCTGCATTGGTGCCGAGGTTGAGTTTCGGCTGATGCGTACCGCTTCTTCGCCTTCCTTGATTTCAATTTCCGCGATGCCCGACTCTTCGAGCAGTTCGATTAATTTTTTAACTTTCCGAATATCCATGTGGCCTCCGCGGACAACGTTGGTGGGCAATCAGTTTTGGGCAAGTCGAGTGAGAGCGGCCTCAAGCGCAAGGTCATAGCCCTGGGCGCCGAGGCCGGAAATCACGCCGGCAGCGATGTCAGAAAAATACGAGTGCTGACGAAACGCTTCGCGGGCGTGCACGTTCGACAAATGCACCTCAATAAAAGGAATTCCGACGCCGAGCAGCGCATCGCGTAGGGCAACGCTGGTGTGGGTGAAAGCGGCTGGATTGATCAAGATGAACGCCGTGCCATCTTTAGCTGCGGCATGCACCCGTTCCACTAGTGTGACTTCGGCATTGCTCTGCAGATGATCAAGGCTGTGCCCGGCGGCTTCGGCGCGCGTGCGCAGGCGCGCAAGGATGCTGTCGAGGGTGTCGTTGCCGTAGTGCCCGGGCTCGCGTGTACCGAGTAGATTCAGATTCGGACCGTTAAGGACAAGGATCTGGGTCATGAACGACAGGACCTCGGGGTTTCGGCGGACAACGTCCGGCTTCTTGTGGCGATCTTACGCGAAACGCGTTATTCGCCGGCCGGTTGCTTGAATGCCACGCATTTTGCCCGAGTGTGCGGGTTCTGTCCAGCAAGAAAGCGACAATACGCCGCGCATAGACCGACGTTCGCCGCATTTTTCCACTTAGTTGTCAGCAGAAATGCTCAAGATTTTGGCAAATTGAGCAATGGCAGCAGGATGTGCTCGGCACGGCGACGGGTCAGCTCGCCGGCATGCTGTTCAACGATCAAACCGTCACGATCGACGATCACTGAATACGGCATCACATCACGGGTATTGCCATATTCGCGTGCGACCGCCAGCGTGCGGGTTTCGTGAGCCAGTAGCGGGAAGCGCAGGCCGAGCTCGTTCGCCAACTGTGCCACGCTGTCCGGGTCATCAATGGCGATGGTGATGACCTGAAAACCATGTGTGCCATATTCATCTTGCAAGGCCTGAAAGGTCGGGAGCTCGCGCCGGCAGGGTGGGCACCAGGTGGCCCAAAAGTTGATCAGGCGCACGCTTCCGTTCCAATCGCGGAGGCGGCGGGTTTCGCCTTGCAAGGTCGGCAGTGCAAACGCGGGCGCAGCGCTGCCGCGCAGGTCGGGCATGGCTTGGCGTACCGGGTTGGGATTGGGTGGAGCGATTTCTGCGAGCGGATCGTTCCCACTGCTGTGAAGCCATGCGCGCAAGCCCGCACCCGCGCCGCCCGCAAGCAAAGCGATGGCGAGCAGTGATAGCCAGAGGCGTGCACCTGTCATGGTGTCAATCCGATGCGTTTATTGCAGTGCCGCCCGTACATGTGGGATGAAGTCTTCGGCTGGCACAAAGCCCACGAGCCGCGCGTTCTTCACTTCGTTGCCAGTACGGTCATAGAACAGGATCGCCGGCGGGCCAATCAAGCCGAGTTTTTTCAGTAAGGCTTGATCTGCCTCATCGTTTTGGGTGACGTCTGCTTGAATCAACAGGGTGCCGGCCAAGGCATCTTGTACCCCTTTATCGGTGAAGGTGTATTTCTCCAATTCCTTACAGGCGATACACCAGTCGGCATAAAAGTCGAGCATCACGGTTTGCTTGGCTGCCTTGGCTTGTGCCAACGCAGTTTCTAAGCCGTCCACCCCTTTGATCGTGCGGAACTCGAGGTGGGTTTCTTCAGCGCCGCCGCCCATGCCCAGTCCGGCGAGCGGTGCGAGCGGATCACTCTTGCCGGCACTGGCGCCGATCAGCATTAACAAGCCCCAGCCCAGCAGCAGGATGCCCAGCCCTTTCCAAAGCTTGCGCCAGCCGGAGGCGCCTTCGGCAATACGTTCCAGAGCACCCATGTAAATGGCCGAGATGATCAGTAACGCGGACCACAGCAGCAAGATCACGGTGGCGGGCAAGACGCGCTCTAGGAGCCAAATGGCGACCGCCAGCATTAAGACGCCGAACACGGCTTTCACCGCATCCATCCACGCGCCCGCGCGCGGCAAGATGCGTCCGGCGGATGCGCCAATCAACAGCAGCGGTGCGCCCATACCCAAGGCCATGGCAAACAAGGCCAATCCACCGAGGATGGCGTCACCGGTCTGGCCGATGTAGATCAGGGCGCCGGCGAGGGGGGGTGCGACACAAGGACCGACGATGACGGCAGACAACAAACCCATAATGGCAACACCGCTGGTGGTGCCGCCTTTTTGTTTGTTGCTGAGCATGGTGACTTTGGATTGCAGGCTGGAAGGCAGCTGCAATTCATAGAAGCCAAACATCGAGAAGGCGAGTGCGACGAAGACTGCAGCGAAGGTGGTAAGTACCCATGGGTTTTGGAAGGCGGCTTGCAGGTTTTGCCCGAACAGTCCCGCAAGAACACCGGCTACGCTATAGGTGAGCGCCATTGCCAGCACATAGATCGCGGAGAGGTAGAGGCCACGCTTTGCAGTGAGTTGTTCGCCTTGACCAATGATGATGCCGGACAAGATCGGAATCATTGGGAATACGCAGGGTGTAAATGCGAGCAATAAGCCAAAGCCGAAGAAGGTCAGCAGCGCCAAGGCCATGCCATCATTAGCGAGGCTATCGGCGATGCGGTCTTGTTCTGATGCACCCAAGGCGTTGCTTCCGGCAATTGCGGGCACACGTGCAGCCGCTTGATCTGCACTGAGGCCCGCGCCAGCGACGCGGACGATTTGTTTTTGTGGCGGATAGCAGATGCCGCGTTCTGCGCAACCTTGCCAGGTGATTTCAATTTGCGCGCTGCCGTTGCCGACCAATGGAAGATCAAAAGCTACCGCGTTGTAGTGCGCTTCAATTTGGCCAAAGAGTGGATCGTCTTTTTTCTTGCCGGCGGGGATCGCGGGTGTGCCGAGTTGCAGGCCATCACTCTCAAGTAAGGTGAAGGCAAATTTATCGCGATACAGGTAATGCGCATCGGCAATGTCCCAGCGTAGCGTAACCACACCATCGTTCAGGTCACCTGCGGAGAAACGGAAGGCTTCTTCGGGCGGTAGCGGTTCGTCGCTGTCCAGTCCGACGAGACCTTTGATGCCACCTTTATCGCCGTTGCGAATACCACCGAGCAAATCGGCTGCCGTCGGTTTCTCACTGCTGCTCGCGCTTGCTGCAGCCATCAGCGGGAGGCTGGTTTCGATACGATACGGTGGGTAACAAATGCCGCGATCAGCACAGCCTTGGCTGTGTGCAATCAGTTGCAGACTGTTGAGCTTGGCGCGATTGAAGACTGGAACCTCGATCTGAATCGAGCCACGGTGGACTTCTTGTTCACCAAAGAACTCATCGTTCTTGATCTTGCCTTCGGGGATCTCGGGTGTGCCCAACGCCACGCCCGGTGTCGCGCTCTCGAAGCGCAGCTTGCTGTCATAGATATAGTGCCCTTCGGCAATCGTCCAGGTTGCGCGTAGCGTATTCGCGTCGATGGCTTCTGCGCTGAAGCGAAATGCTTCTTCCGGTGGCAACGGATCGTCATCGTTATTGAGTTGCGCGTGTGCGGACTGCAGGGTGCTGAGCAGCAGCGGCAACATCAGCATGTGATGCAAGACGGCGCGGGTACGTGCGAACTTCATGTGGGAGATCTCCTCGTGATGGCGAGCGTGGGCAAGCGACGCCGGCTTGTGTACAGTGCAGGCTCACGTTTGCTTTCGCGTATGACCGGAAAATCTACCATGTTGCGTCCCTTTCGCGTGTTGTTGCTGGCTTTTATTGCCGTGCCGCTGCTCGAGATTTTTCTCTTCGTGCAGGTCGGCGAGCGCATCGGTGCATGGCCGACGGTCGGGCTTGTGGTGCTGACGGCCATTCTTGGTGTTGGGTTGCTGCAAATGCAGGGGCTGGAAACCTGGTCGCGGGCGCAGATGAGTCTGTTGCAGGGCGCGCTTCCGGCGCAGGAACTGTTGGAGGGCGCGGTGCTGTTGGTCAGTGGTGCGCTTTTACTGACTCCCGGTTTCTTTACCGACGCCTTAGGTTTTCTCGGGCTGTTGCCTTGGACGCGGCGGTGGGCGATTCGCCGTTGGCTGCGCGGGCGTTTTTCAGAAGGGCCAGGTGGCCGGGGTGGTCGCGGCGGGTCGGGCGGCAGCCGATTCGAACATTACCAAGGCGAAATCATCGAAGAAGGTGAAATCGTCCGCGAGCGCCGCGACTAAATCGTTCCCCCCATAAAAAAATCTAATCAATTGGGATCCCTTAGGGCGCTTGACCTTGCGGGCCGAATCCCCACAATCAGCACTCACCACGGGAGAGTGCTAACAACGCCGGTTTGACTGGCCGCGAACCTACACTCAAAAAATCCCGCTCGGTTTCATAGGCGCCCCTTCTGGGGGCGTTTTTGTCCAAAAACCAAGGAGAGAGTCATTTATGAAACTGCGTCCGCTGCACGACCGCGTGG